>JADFLZ010000278.1 GCA_022564135.1 Candidatus Zixiibacteriota bacterium | reverse complement strand
GCTGTGATATCGTACGCATTTCAGTACTTAATCACGATGCCAGCCATCACTTAAAGAAAATACGCCAAACGATAGACAAATCCCGACCACTGGTGGCAGATATTCATTTTCAATACAAACTGGCTCTAAATGCTATTGAAGCCGGTTTTGAAAAAATTCGTATCAATCCCGGTAATATCGGCGCTGAGTGGAAAGTGCGCGAAGTTACCAAAGCGGCCAAAGAAGCTCATGTGCCGATTCGCATCGGTGTCAATTCCGGCTCACTCCCCAAAGACCTGCTTGACAAATATGGCCCTGAAGATCCCATAGCGTTTGCCGAAGCCGCCATGCGTGAAGTGCATGTACTCGAAGATATGAATTTTGAAAATATTGTTATCTCGGTTAAATCGACCAACACCCAGACAGCTTTCTGGGCCTATCATATGATTGCCGAAAAATGCGACTACCCGCTGCATGTCGGCATTACCGAGGCCGGCACACTCAGTACCGGCAGCATAAAATCTTCAGTCGGCATTGGCGCTATTTTAATGACCGGTGTCGGTGATACTATCAGGGTTTCGCTTACCGCCGACCCGATTCACGAAGTCAAAGTCGCCAAACAGATTCTTACCTCCTGCGCTCTCAGTCAGGAGGGCCTCGAAGTTATCGCCTGCCCTACCTGCGGACGCTGTCAGATTGATATGATTCCGCTGGCTGAAGCTATTGAAGCCAAGACGCGTAATATTAAAACCAAGCTCAAAGTTGCCGTGATGGGTTGTGCCGTCAACGGCCCGGGCGAGGCGGCCGCAGCCGATGTCGGCATTGCCGGCGGTGATGGTCAGGCACTGCTTATCAAAAAAGGCAAGATAGTCAAACGCTTTGATGAATCGATGCTTGAGACGGCGCTACTTGACGAAATCGAAGCCATGACCGGCGAAAAAGTCGACCGGTGACCTAGTCACTTTTTTTCTGAGGAAAAACTAAACTTAAGGGGTCGCCCACTGCTTGCGGTGGGATCTAAGCATACAAAAGATAGATTCCAGCCTCCGCTGTAAAGACAAAAGGAAGTATCTGTGCGCGGCAGATTCCTTCACGCCGTCCTGAGCGTACGAAGTCCCGTGGGAGTCGAAGGATCTGCCGTTTGACTCGAAGAGTCAATCTATTGGAATCCGTAAACTTCGTGGGTTTTTTGGGTCACCCACAGAACGACGAAGAAACTATGGCTCGATTATTTGTGTATCGTATTACCGACTGGATTCCGGAACAAGTCCGGAATGACGGCTAGATGGATTCCCGACAACAGCACTCGGGAATGACAAGACAAGTCATCCTCGGGTGGCCGGGTGGCCCGCCTTTTAGGTGGGTTCCTGTGTATGGCCTGACCCTTCGACAGGCTCAGGGTGACTCGGTGCAAGATTTCAGGGTGACGAGGGAAAGCCGTTAACAATTTTCCGGTTTGTGGGGTCGCCCACTATTAGTCATCCTGAGCGGAGTCGAAGGATGGCGCTTGCTACCCCTCCGGTTTGGCTGGTGCGACCATGACCGACTTTTCGCGCTCGACTGTGACCAGGCCAGGTTTGGATTTACGCGGTTTGCGCACATACTTGCGTGGGGTATATAAGACCGGCACCAGTGTATCTTTACGGGCTTTACTAAAATATGCTGCCACAGCCGCGGTTTCTTCGATCTCTCGCCTGGACGGCTCAAACGATTTGTTGGGGAATTTCAGCACCACATGCGAGCCGGCACACTGCTGAGTGTGAAACCAGAGTTCGTACGGTTTGGCAAAGTCAAAAGTTGTGCGGTCGTTATCACTTCCATCACGCCCGACAAATATTTTCACGCCGGATTTTAGCTCGTATTCTTTATAGGGCAGGCGCTTGAAAGTTTCAGAAACTCCTGCCTCTTTGGGCGTAATTTCGGCCAGCTCACTTTCGTACTGGTTCTTAGCGCGTTCAAAGTTTGACTCTAAATCGCTCTGAATGCGCAGCAGATTTTCAAGTTCCAGACCGGAGATTTCAAAGCGACGCTTCATCTGCTCTAAGCCCTCGCGGGCTTTACGATGCTTGTGAAAGTACTTTTCGGCGTTTTTAGCCGGAGTAAGCGCCGGGTCTAATTTGATAGTTAGCCTGGTGCCGGAGTCCAGATAGATATCATCGACTGTTATTTCTTTGGTTCCTTTTTTGATATCTTTTAAGTTTATCTGAATAAGCTCAGCCATTTTTTTATAGGTTTCGTAGTCTTCGGCTTTTTCTATCTCCGTTTCGATTTTTGCAATTCGTTTTGTAAGACGTTTAATGGTGCGCTTGAGAGCGTTCGTGATAGTCTTTTCTTCGCTGGCCTGTTCGACAATAGACTGGCGCCGCCGGGTCAGTTCTAATACCGCCAGCGAAAGTGTCTTGAATTTTTCCGGCTGAGATTCATGAGACGACAGCTTAAAGGGATAAACTTCAATAGCGCCGGCTATTTGATAGAGATACCCTACAGATGCGCTCTCAAAAAGCTTGGTAAGTTCTCCGATACTTTGTGACAGCTGCTCAAAATTATTTTCTGTCAGACTTTGGAAATCTTCATCTTCAAGGCCGCTTCGTTTGACCAGCTCTGAGGCTATGGTTTTGTTGACACCAAATAGCTGCTTCTGCAAAAACTGTCTGACAGAATAGAACCTCTGGTTCTTTGTGGACTGTTGAAGTTTGTCAGCTGTGACTGTAATAGGAGAGACAGCATCGGGGAGTTTTGGCTGCTGATATCTGGCGCCTGGGCTGTATTCTCTTTTTCGCAAGGTTGCCTGAATAATATCGTCTTTATCGGTCAGCCAGATATTGCCGTTGGGACCGATTGATTCGAACACTAAGTGTCTTTTTGTATTATCGCTTTCGATTGTGATTTCGAAAATGCGGTCAAAGCCGAGTTGTTTGATTTCTGTTATTGTCGCGCCAACCATGTCAAATATCGGCCAGGGTTTTTCTCTGGTGTCGACTCTTATTTTAGAGGCCGGCACGCAAAACGTACCGAACCCGGCCGGATGAAAAACAAATCCGAGAGCGCTTGTTGATTTATCTTTTTTAATAAAGATATAGGCCGCCCGTTCTTTTTTGTAAAACTCTGTTGACACAATTGTCCCGCCCACGATTGTGTTGCCTAATTCTTTGACGAGTGACAGAATGTGAAAGGCGGTTTGCATAATGAAAATATAATATAGAACTTAAGCGTCAGGCAACTTAAGAGAGTCAATTGCCGGTTGTGGCTACTTCTTTATATTTGGCTTGACCATATCTGCCGGGCGGACTTTCTGGTCAAACTCCTCGGCTGTCATAAGTTTCAGCGCCACCGCTGCTTCTTTAAGGGTGCAGTTATCAGCGTGTGCTTTTTTGGCAATTTTGGCAGCGTTGTCGTAGCCTATGTGCGGGTTTAAGGCAGTTACCAGCATCAGGGAATTGTCCAGATACTCTTTTATTTTGGCCTGGTTGGGCTCGATTCCCTGAGCGCAGTTTTTTTCAAAACTATCGCAGCAGTCTGCGATAAGCCGGAGTGACTGCAGCACGTTGTAGATTATCATCGGTTTAAAAACGTTGAGCTCAAAATTGCCCGAGGCGCCGCCAATGTTTACAGCAACATCGTTACCCATGACCTGGGCGCAGACCATTGTCATCGCTTCGCATTGGGTCGGGTTGACTTTGCCCGGCATAATAGACGAGCCCGGCTCGTTGGCCGGTATAATAAGTTCGGCAAAGCCGCCGCGCGGGCCGGAAGCCATCCAGCGGATATCGTTGGCGATTTTCATGAGCGAGGCTGCAATAGTTTTGAGAACGCCCGAGAATTCGACCATGCTGTCATGGCTGGCTAAGGCTTCAAACTTATTGGGAGCTGTCACAAACGGCTGACCTGTCAGCTCTGATATTTTTGCCGCGAACTTTACCGCAAACTCCGGGTGAGTGTTGATACCGGTGCCGACTGCCGTACCCCC
>JADFLZ010000018.1 GCA_022564135.1 Candidatus Zixiibacteriota bacterium | reverse complement strand
GGATTGGGACGCAGCCAATTTAAAAGAAGATAAAATTAAGTCATTAGATACTTATGCCAATATAATCAAAAGGAGCCATATAGAATTAAAAAAGAAAGAACCTGCTCAAAAAAACCTAGAAAGACTAGAATTAATTCAATTAGACTTGGATAAGACACCTGAAGAAATTACTAAATTAACTTCTATCCAAAACAATCTTAGGCAAGAGTCTGCTGACCTAAATAGTAAAAGAGACAGCGCCGATGCTTTGTTGGAATCAGAACACAGAGCCAAGATAGCAGAATTTGATAAAAAAATTCAAGGTTACGAAGATGGAGTATTTTGGGAAAGAAATAGCCTGAATTATCAAAATGAAAAACGCGGGAATAAAAGGGGTAATGGATTACAAGGAACACTATTTAAGTAGACCCTTAATGTATTCATGTTAAAGAGCAAAATTTTTGAGTCAGGACAACATTTGAAAATTCAAGAAATGATTGTCCATTTCTTTAATAACCATGAAGACTTTTTGACTCTAAGTACAGCCAAGAGCACGAGAGCGGTTGGAGATGCAATTCAAGATTTGTTGGCCGAAAATTTCGAAGAAATCATGGGTGACGAATGTAGAAACTTCAAATCGGATTTCACTCGTCGAGATTTTGAGGACATGGCGTTTAACGATTCTGACGGTTTTTACTACGCGGTTGATGTCAAATCTCATCGATTAGATACCAAGTTCAATATGCCTAATCTTACTTCTGTCGCACGTATGGCCAAGTTCTACCATGATGACAAGAATTATTTTGTGATTCTAAAGATTGATTATACGATAGAAGCGGTCAAAGTTTTAGTGAGCAAAGCAACTTTTGTCCCGATTGAATTCTTCAGCTGGGATTGTTTAACGTTGGGAGCGCTTGGAATAGGGCAAATACAAATTGCCGACGCCAAGAGTATAATCATAAATCATAACTATAGCAGGAAACAATGGATGCTAGAATTTTGCGACAAACTATCGGTATTTTATCCTCGTGAAATTCTCAAGGCCAAAAAGCGAATGCTATTTTTTGAAAAAGTAAGACTCGAATGGATTGAAAAAGAAGAATGAAGTCAGTTAGAAAAATGAAATGGGTGGGAGGTTTAAAATTCGAAGGAACCAGTGTCTACGGACATAAAATAACGACCGACAGCTCAGAAAAATTTGGCGGCAAGGGCGAAGGTTACAGCCCGACTGAGTTGATTTTGTTTGGTGTGGCTGGCTGTACCGGCATTGATATCGTCAGTATTCTAAAAAAGCAGCGCCAAAAACTTACCAAACTTGAAATCGAAGTCATATCCCATCAGGTAGACGAAGGCTACCCTCGTCCTTTTTATGCTATCGAAATCAAATATACGGCCAGAGGCGAAAACCTTGACGAAAATAAGCTGGCACAGGCAATAGAGCTATCCGAGGCAAAATATTGTACTGTCAGCCAGACCTTAAAGGAACAAGTCAAAGTAACTACCAGTTATGAGATTGAAACATAGACAAAACGTTTAACTGAAAAAGGCGGCTAATTATGTCTGATGAACTAGCTTTTAGATTAAAATCAAAGAAATCTTTTGAGGAAGTGGCTGAAGCGCTCCAGGAAAAATCTGTAGAAAATCAGTTCAGAGTTCTGGCAGTTCACGATGTCCAGGCCACTCTGGCCGAAAAAGGATTTGAGAGAGGACCGCTAAAAATTATCGAGGTCTGCAATTCCGGTTTTGCTTATGAAGCACTAAAGAAAGATATCGATGCTTCGATGTTTATGCCCTGCAAATTTACGGTCTATCGGCAGGATGACGCTACGGTAGTTACACTGGCGCTGCCGACGATGATTTCAAAGATGCTGCCGGATTCAAATCTGGACAGTCTGGCTGAGGAAGTCGAAGAACGTCTTAAAAAGATCATGCAGGAAATTGTCTGATTAATTTTAACATTTTTTTAGAGTCCATCTGGCCAGAAGCAGACCAGCCGGGATTTAGGTTGACTTTTAGCACAAAATCAAGTTTTCATTCAATGTTATGCAGGAAAAAATGGCTAATACAAATTATATATTGACGGATTTGTGATGTCGGGAATTGTCTGGACCTGGCTGGCCGCAGCGATTATTTTTTTAATAATAGAGCTGGTCACGCCTACCTTAGTCTTTGTCTGCTTTTTTGCAGGAGCCCTGGCATCGGGAGTGTACAGCTACTTTTCTCCTGACCAATTTTACTGGCAAATCGGGATTTTCGTGATTGTCTCGTTAGCTCTTTTGCCGCCAACAAGAATGTTAGCCAAAAAACTGGATAAACCCTCGGCCCAAAAATCCAATGTAGATGCCTTAGTGGGCCAGACCGGTCTGGTCATAAAGCCGATAGACCCTGATAGCGGCGGTCAGGTGCAGATAGGCGGAGAAATCTGGATTGCTTCAGCCGATAGCGCCATGGAAGAAGGTGCGCGCATTAAGGTTCTGTCAGTATCCGGTACGCGCTTAAATGTTGAAAAGTTCATAGAAGAAGGTGGGCGAGATGAATAGTCCCGTAATAATATTTTTGATTATTTTTGTAGTGTTTGCTTTCGTGGTTGGTATTGCGGCTGTCAGGATTATCAGACCGTTTGAGAGAGGACTGGTTGAGCGTCTGGGAAAATTCCAGCGGCTGCTTGGACCCGGACTCAATCTCATCTTTCCGCTTATTGATACGGTTTCCAAAATTGACATGCGCGAAGTTGTGCTTGATGTGCCGCCGCAAAGAGTGATTACCAAAGATAATGTTGGCGTTGAAGTAGACGCCATAATTTATGCTCAGGTGACTGATCCGGTCAGGGCGCGCTACGAAATTTCGAACTATATTCTGGCGGCCACCAAACTTGCCCAGACTAATTTGAGAAATGTCATAGGCGAACTCGACCTTGATGAGTGCTTAAGCTCGCGCGACCAAATCAACTCACAGCTGCGCGATGTACTCGATACGGCCACCGACAAATGGGGCGTAAAAGTCAACCGCGTGGAACTTCAACGAATAGACCCCCCCAAAGACATCAACGAGGCCATGAGCCGTCAGATGAAAGCCGAGCGTGAAAAACGGGCAACTATTTTAGAAGCCGAAGGATTCCGTCAGGCACAGATTACCAAGGCCGAAGGAAGCCGTGAGTCACAGATTTTGGAAGCCGAAGGCTATGCCGAATCCGTTAAGAAAAAAGCTGACGCTGAAAAATACCGCCAGGAAACAGTAGCCGAAGGTGAGGGGCGGGCGATTGAAACGGTCTTTAGCGCCATTCATAAGGGCAAGCCCGACGAAAAATTAATCACCCTCAAGTATCTGGAAATGCTGCCCAAACTGGCTGAAGGAGAAGGCAGCAAAATCTTTATGCCGATTGAAACCAGCAGCATAATTTCATCACTGGCGGCGATGGTCGAAGGAACCAGAACAAAATCGGGTAAGACCGGTTCTGCTCCGTCTGCCAGCTAAAAACGTTACTACAGATAGAAGCATGATGACAGAAGAAACTCCCGTAATTCGCAAACCGGCTGTGGCCGGTAAATTTTATCCGGCTAATCCGATCGAGCTTAGCAAAGCAGTTGCAGCACTTTTTACTGAAGCGCAAAAGATTCCCTTGAGCGGTCGGCCGCTGGCGGTGATTGTTCCGCATTCCGGTTTTCTTTATTCAGGAAAAATAGCGGCCAGGGCGTTTAAGCTGTTAGAAGGTGAGCAGTTTGATAACGTGGTGGTGATAGCACCATCGAGCACCGTTTTTTTTAAGGGCTGCTCAGTATATGAGGGTCAGGGCTATGAAACCCCCATGGGTGTGGTGGAAATAGAAAAAGAATTGTCTGAAAAAATCGCTTCTTTTAATCTGTCGGTCTACCTCTCAAATATGGGCCATGCTACCGGCTCTACCCGCGGAGAGCATGCACTGGAAGTTCAGCTTCCGTTTTTGCAGGTTGTGCTGGGAAAATTTAAGCTGATTGCAATTGTCATGGGTGAACAGGAAGAGGATACCGCCCGGGCGCTGGGTCAGGCGCTTGGCGCGGCCTTATCGGGAACAAACACTTTGATAGTTGCCGCCAGTAATTTGTCGCATTTTCACACCCAAAAAGAAGCCAAAACAATGGATTCACTCTTACAAAGTGCTGTTCAAAAATTTGACCCAAAAGCCCTTATGGACGCTATCGAATCCGGCAAAGCCGAAGCCTCGGGCGGCGGAGGCATTGCAGCAGCGCTTCATGCCGCCAAACAACTTGGTGGAAAAGATATCAGATTCTTAGGTTATGGCAATTCCGGAGAGACAACCGGCCAAGTTGATGAAGTTGTCGGCTATATGTCGGCTGCCATTCTTAGCAGTGAGATGCCGGGGAGTTTTGGCAAAGTAAAGTCGGTTCGCAAGAATTCCCCCACTAAAGAAGAAGAGTTAGAGCTGGTTGAAAAACATAAAGAAAAATTAAAAGAAATAGTAGTCAGCGCTATCACGGCTAAGCTAAAGGACGAAGAATATTCGCCGCCAGCCTTAAAGGACATGAAATTTCAGCGAGGCGCCTATGTGACTATTACATTAGGCGGAGAACCAAAAGGCATGGCCGGTCGGGTAAAAATCCGGGAACCTCTTTATCAGGCGGTGGCAGATATGGCCGGAGCCGCGGCCACGCAGGGTATAGAGTCGCACGCTTTGACAGAAGCTGACTTAGACTTAATTGAAGTAAAGCTGTTTATTTTGTCCAGAATAGAACTTGTCAATGATTTCAGCACAATCAACATAGGCCTGCACGGCCTCATGATAAAACTCGATATGCATTCCGCCATTTATTTCCCCTCAGAATTAACTGAAAAAAGCTGGGACAGAAAACAATCATTGGAATGGCTCTGTCTGAAAGCGGGGCTGCCCAAAAACAGCTACAAAGATAAATTTGCCCAAATCTTTAAATTCGCAGCTCAGGAATTTTAGTTTCACTAATTAATAACTTCACCTCTTTCTTGTCTTAAAATAACAGATTGCTTAACTTCGGTTGATGAACCAGTCAAACCAATCTATTCTCATTACCGGCGCCAATGGTTTTTTAGGGGCACAGCTCTGTCGCAAATTCCTGGACAATGGCTTTCAGGTCATGGCCGGAGTGCGCAAGACAGCCGACCTGGCTATGCTCGAGGGACTCAAAGTCGACTATCGCTTTGGAGATGTGACATCTGCTGAGTCTCTTATTGAAATGGTCAAAGACGTTGATTATGTCATTCATAATGCCGGAGTAGTCAAAGCAAAAAAGAAACAGATGTTTTTTGATGTAAATCAAAAAGGTACCGCCAATCTATTTGAGGCAATCAGCCGGCACAATCCGAATGTCAAAAAAGTCATCTATGTTTCGTCGCTGGCAGCAGCCGGTCCCTCAAAAGATGGCCGGCCTGTGAGAGAATCTGACGAACCTAATCCAATCACCAGCTACGGTTCATCAAAGTTAGCCGGAGAGGTGGCTGCGCTTTCTTACCGGGATAAATTTAATGTTTTGTCAATTCGTCCGCCGGCAATATATGGAGCCGGTGATAAAGAAGTTTTTCAATTTTTTGAAGCAGTCTACAAAGGAATTCGTCCGTTTATCGGCGACTCTTCCAGAAAGCTGCAGCTTGTCGAAGTCGGCGACTTATGCCAGGCATTTTATCTGGCAATTATAAAAGAGACGCCTTCTGGTGAAATATGTTTTGTAGCTGAAAGTAAAGCCTACAGCATGAAGCAGTTAATCGAGCTGATGGCTGAAGCCTGCGGCAAAGACGGTTTTCGGCTGTACATTCCGGCCTTTTTGCTTTACGCTATGGCCCTGGTGGTGCAGTCATTGTCGGCCATAGTCGGAGCAACGCCGATGTTAACTTTAGAAAAAGCTAAAGAAATTCTGTCATCGTGGGAGGTTTCGACTGACAAAGCCAGAGAATTGTTCGGATTTTCTTCTGCTGTTGCTTTTAAAGATGGTGCGCGTGCAACCTACGACTGGTACATTAAACATGGCTGGCTAAAATGATTTCAACAGAGCTCTTGTTATACTGCATTGGCGCAGCCGGTGCTTACCTTTTCGTAATAAGTCTGGTCTGGGAATATGCCGGAATAAAATTGAATATCAACCGCGGTATGCCGGTAGAAATGCTCGAGCCGACAGGCAAGGCCTGGTTTATGATGAATTTTCTGATGGAGCTGCTGCTTTATGTGGTCATACCCTCTTTGGTCTACAGCTACTTTTATATAATGCTGCCACTATCCGGCATTCGTACCGGTGTTGCCGGAGCGCTGTTCGCTTTTACACTGGGAGCACTGCCGGCTATTGTTGGTCTGTTAACGCGTACACGTTTGCCGGCTCTGCTGTTTAGCTATCTGCTTTTCGGAGTTCTCTTAAAATTAGCCGGTTGCCTGGTAATAATCGGATATTTGTACCAACTTTAAAAAGAGAAAAATCTCATGAAAGATAAATTTCAGTCAGCGCGTGAAATGTTTCCGCACACAGATGGTATCGTATATTTTAATACCGCAGCCTACGGCCCGCTGCCTGAAAAGACCAAGAGAGCAATTGTAGAAAATATCGATTTGCGTCTGGCTGTTGAAAAAGAAGATATCCGTCAAATGTACGCACTCAAAGACACCCTGCGCGAAGACTTTGCCAGTCTGATAGGCGCTGAAGCGCGCCAGATTGGTCTCAGTATGAATACTTCAATGGGTTTAGATCTGGCCGCCTATGGTTTGCCGCTTAAAGCAGGGGATGAAATACTGGTTTCAGATGTTGAATTTCCGGCGGCAGTTTATGCCTGGCGGGGAGCTTCGGAGACAAAAAAACTTAAAGTTACCTTTGTAAAATCTACCGATAACAAATTTGATTTAAGCGAACTGGAAAAAGTAATCAGCGAAAAGACCAAAGTCATTATCGTATCTTTTGTGCAGTTTTTTAATGGTTACAAGCCTAATCTGGCTGCTATTTCAGAACTTTGCAAAAAACACGATATTTATTTCGTTGTCGACGGAATTCAAGGAGTAGGTGCAGAGCCTATTAATGTTAAAGAGCTCGGCATTGATATACTTGCCTGCGGCTGTCAGAAATGGCTGCTTTCTCCATACGGCAGCGGCTTCTTTTATATCTCTGATTCTGTAAAGGACAAGCTGATTCCGCAGTCCATAACCTGGTACGCGGCCGATTGGCAATTAAATCACACCGATTTGTTTAAATATGATCTGCCGTATTTTGACACAGCTGAGAAATTTGAAGCCGGCTACTATGCGACTTTGAACATGCTGGGGATGAAAGCTGCTATCGATATCATAGCAGACCTGGGAGTTGAAAATATTCAAAAGCACAATCATGCCTTAATTGACAGGCTGGTGAGTTACTTAAAGGAAACAGAATTTTATAAAATTAAATCTTCGCTTGTTGAAAACGAACGTTCTTCGATATTCACTTTTACCTGCGACAATCACGACTCGCTGTTTAAATATTTGCTGGAGAACAGAGTCAAGGCGGCCAACCGGGAAGGCTCTATCAGAATATCCGTACACCTGTTTAACAATGAAAACGATATTGATAAATTAATCGAAGTACTGACGGTTTACGATAAGAACTACAAATCCAAAGCTGCTGCCGGATCTAATTAAAAACTGAAGATATCTGCAGCGCTATAAGATTGTTGTCAAACGAGTCAGTCTGGTCAAAGCGGTTTATCTGAGTGACCAGTTTAATGGTCATTTTGCGCAGCGCTTTGTAACCCAGACCAAATTCATAACGCCTTAAAGCATAGTCCCATTTTTCGTTTATTCCGGGAGCTGTTTCTATTTCACCCGGTTCCGATATTCCGAATCTGCCGGCTACATACCAGCGGGGCCGGAACTTATATTTGAATTCGAAATAACCCGAAATCAAATCAAGATCAGGCAGGCCCGGGTATTCCCAGGTTGAGTAGAAGGCTTCTGAATAAATCTCCAGATATCTCTTGGCAAAATAGAGCTCGTAGCCAACACCGGCATTTATATAATCGCTGCTTTTGAAACTGGGATTATCAAGCATGTCGCCTTCACCAAAAATATCATCAAACAAGTATGGTCCGTAATAGGCCGAGGCTCCGAATTTGAAACCCGGTCCGAAATTATAAACCAGGTGAGAGGTAAACTGCGGCATATCTTTGGATTGCTCAACCGTAGGTTTGCTGACAGAGCCTGACAATATACCAAATGAATAGTCCAGATTTCCTGAAGAGCCATATATTTCGATTCCGGTATTCCAGCAGGCGTCATAGATAACCGGCAGGCCGCCTCTGTTGCGGGTGTCTTTGGCCGCCGACAATTCTGCCAGCGTTCCGCTGCTTCCCAAAGTCCTGGGTACTAAAGCTGTGTGGAAATTGTAAAGAAGCGGCACTCCAACCAGTGGATTTTTGTCGCTGTATGTTCGGGGAGCAAAAGAACCGATTGTAGAGGGAATTAGTCCCAGCTGCAGATTCAGCTTTGGTCCGGCCAGATTTTGAAATCGAGCATAAGCAGCATACAGCTGGAAGGCATCGGCGTTATCTATCAAAACCTGCACAAAAAGAAACACGTCTCTGTCGACCACGCCATCAAAAAAAAGGCGAGTGCGCAGAGAGTGGAAATTCGAAAGACCTCTGAACGTTAAATTTGTTACGTCACTTTCTTCTGCGTTTTTAAACAAAATATTACTTAGTCCACTGATTTGCATTTGTGCAAAAGCGCTGGACGTACAAAAGAGCAATGCCAGAACTACTGAAATTTTACAAAACCATTTCATGATAATTTCCTTTAAGAAATCACGAGCTTTCCTGAGGCAGCCTGGTCTACCAGTTGAACGGGAATGTCAATGGTAAAGGTAGTGCCTTTACCGGGCTCCGATTCCACATAAATTTCTGACCCGTGATCTTCCACAATTTTTTTTGTAATCGCCAAGCCCAGTCCGGTGCCACCCACTTTACCAATGGTCACAAACGGATCAAACAGCTTATCTACAATTTCTTCGGGAATGCCCGGTCCGTTATCAGAGATTTCAATTCTCAATTTATCTGTGAGTTTGGCCCACTTGACTACGACTTTGTCGCCGGGTTTAAGAGCTTCTTTGGCGTTGTTTAAAATATTATCTATCACCCGCCGGAAACGTTGTCTGTCAAGATTTACAAAAACGTCTCGCTCCCCGGAACAATCTATAGTAATTCCAGCTTTCTTAAAATTTTGTCTATGAAAGCCGATCAATTCATCAAAATATTCCGCCAGTCGGATCTGCTGCATTTCTAATCGTGTTTTACCGCGGCAGTACTCGAGAATGTCACGGGTCAAGCTGACCATCCTGTCGATTTGATTATTGATGTTGAAACAATGTTTAAGAGCATTTTGGTGATCTTTAAAAATTAACTGCAAAAGTTCGGTTGAACTTTTGATAATAGCCAGCGGGTTCTTCAAATCATGAATAATGCCGGCCACAAAACTTCCGGTTGTTGCCAGACGCTCAGAATTAAGTTTTTCGCGATGAGCAATTTCTAAAGCTTCCCGGTTAGAAATCAGGCGCAGACGCATCTGTTCAAATCGCCCAGCCAGCAGACCAAGTTCGTCAGTTGACTGCGGTACAACTTCAAACTCCATATCACCTACGGCAATTCGTTCTGCGGCTGTAACCAGAATGTCAATCTGCCGCTCAATACGGTGTTTTGTCAGCGTGTAAATTGAAAGAAGTGAAATAACTCCGCCAAACACAGTCAGGCCAATCAGCCATAATGTAACCTGGCTCATAATCGGAGCAATATGTTCATCAACAGAACCTGCAAAGGTGATAGTAGCATTAGTGTAGCTGCTGGGCAGGGATAAGGAAATAATTTTTTCGCCTTCAATAACTGCTTCACTGATTTCGTGCATAATAATATGTTCACTATCAAAAAAATCTTTATTGGCATTTATGATTTGGGTTAGCCGGGACTTAGTCTGACCAAGGACCTTGCCGTCTTTGCTGATAAAAACATCAAAGCCCGTTAGTTCTTTTAATTCGGTTGTCAAAGCTCTTGATATAGAAGAACCAAATAGAAGCTGCCCCAGAAAAAAACCGTCGTTGGTGTAAATATCAGAACAAACAATTTCAACGAGATTTTGATTTATGTTGAAGTACTCTACAATAACGCTTGCTGTATTTGTGCCCGGCAGGGCATTGAGCTGACGCTTATATTCTTTATTGATATTTTCGGTTGAGTAAACTAACTCTCGATCGCGGTCTCTGATTGCCAGAAATTCCGCTCCTAAAATACCTTCGTAAATGGGCATTTCCCTTTGAATTGTCTCAGTATGTTTTGTAGCTACTGCCGCCAAAAATCTTGGCGATGTCAGTACTGTCCGAAGTTTTTGCACGGCCTGCAACTCGTGTACTTCGGAATATCTGGCCAGAGTCTGACGGCTTCTGGACAGGTGCTGACTAAATTGATCAGTAAAAGCAGACCTGACTACAGCAGATGTTACCATAAGAGAGCTAATCAGCAGAACCGAGATAATTCCCGCCACGTAAAGTACGAAGCGGCGTGTTAAAGTCATATCAGATTTCATTGGCCGATTTTCAAATAAGTTGAATCATTCTTGATAATGATGGTTTGAGTAATCTCTGGCAGGTTTTCCTGCCAGACGTTCACGGTATAAGTGCCCGGTATAACATCTTTAATGACGAAGTTACCACGTTCATCTGAAGTAGCAAAATACGGCGATTCCAGAACGTGAACGTAAGCGCGCATCGAATAGTGAATTTCGCAAAAGACTTTTACTATACCAGGCTTATCAAAAGTAACAGCTTCTGATTTACCTTGTGGATATCGTCCAAGATCGAATTGCTTCGCTGAAGAATAGGAAAAGACATTATGAAAAAATTGGTCAAGATTTGGAAACTCTACTGTTGCCCCAACGGACACGGTCAGTACCGATGGCACAAACATTTTATCTTTTTGAGCCATAACCGGAATACTGTCAGGGATGTTTGCCTGCGGCAGATTCTGGCCGGTTAGAAAAATCACAGAAAATAGGCCGGGATTACAAACACAATCTTCGCCTGCTTCAAACTTCACCAGATTTTCCTTGCCTCGGTAACGGCTGATGGCCCTTTCAGGACTTATCTTAGCTGGTTTGCTCAAAACCTGACCGTAAAGATCAGCTGCGTAAGCAGAGGAATTAATCGCCATTATAGACAATACTGCAGCCACAAGTGCTGCTAAAAGCTGTGCTTTTGGCCACTTCCACATAGTTATTAATGTCGGGTTTTATGGCTAATTGTTTAGCTTTTGAACAGCCCTATAAAAGTATGAATGGCAATAAATTGAAGGTATTCTTCGGGCAGTCAATCTGAGCCGCTGGCACTTATTTGAACAGCAATTAGCTGCGCCAGTAGCTGGTGCCCTTTAGTATTAAAATGGATTGGGTCCAGGCTGGCATCGTCATATAAGTCAGTGTACTTATCAAACTCCAGAGCAGCCTCAACAAGCAGTACAGAATCCTGCCTGACAATTTTACGGATGGTCTGATTATAATATTCGTGGTATTGATGCAGCCAGGAGCGGCTGCCGGGCGAATAGTAATTTTCAAGAGACGGAATAGGCGCTGTAATAAGAACGGGTATGGCCTGGTTATTCCGGACAGCTTGACAAATAGATCGTATGTTTTTTTCATAATCAGCCAGACTGACCCGATAGACGGGGTCCTGCCGGTCAAACAAAGAATCGATGTCGCTTTCTATGCTGCTAAGAAGAATTTTCTTGATCGCCCGGTACAGATGAAAATTGCTCAACATGTTTTGAAGGTTGATTATAAACTGAGAGAGCAACCGCTGCTCTTTGTCGGCAATGCCGTTTGCCGCCGCCCAATGGTCGTTCCAGCCAAAGAGTATCAAAACGTAGTCAGCTTTTAGTTTAACTAATTCACTTTCAAAATAAACCTGTCCCTGAAAAGAACTATAACCCGGAACCCCCGCATTTATTATCTGGTAACGTTCATCCAGAATTTGTTCAAGTCTTCGGGTATAAATGAGATCAGAGTCAATACCCCAGCCAAAAGTGCAGGAATTTCCCAGAGCTATAATTCTTGGTTTAATTTTCTTTTTCGAAATTTCTTTATCACGTCGTCCGTCAGAATTGATTCGGTAAGTGTGTCCTTGAAAAAACTTAGAGGTTACGGTCTGATCTGGCTTCAATTTCCAGAAGAGTTCTTTGTCTTTCAGGAACACTTCAGGGTAATCAAGTGCGCGATTGACTACAAAAAAACGGTTCTGGACATAACTGTCAAAGCCGCCTAGGCCAAGAATTAGTTCGGTAATAAAAATAAAGAAAACAAATACCAGACTCGAAAATATGACTTTTCTGATTAATGAAATGTTGCTTGCCATAGATTGTAAATATAAGGGATGGAAAGACTAAAAGAGAACTACTTATCAGTAAGTTGATTTGCAAGCAGATATTCGGAAATGGCCAGTGCCGCAACTTCATGTCCCTGGGCATTAAAGTGTATCGGGTCTTCTAAGGGATTGTCAAAGAGTGTGTTGAAATTATCAAAGGCGGACTGAAGATCGATAATTTCTACCTGCCGATACTCAGAAACTCTCAGCATTTTTTCCTGGTATTTTTGGTGAAGCAGGTGCAGGTTAGAGCGGGTAGCCGTAAAATAATTTTCGAGCGAGGGGATGGGCGGTATCAGCAGAACAGGCCTGATGTTATGTTTACGGGATGTTTTTATAATCTCTGTCAGATTTTCGAAATACTCCTCCAGAGGGACCCGCCTTTTACCTGAAATGTCATCAATTCTGACAAACTGAGTATCTTCAGTTGCGGACAGCGTAATTTTTCTCAAGAGTTTGTATAGTTTCAGTTTTGAAAATATGTTCTGCAAAGAAACGACAATAGCTGGCGGCGTTTTTTGCTCGGCATCGGATATCTCTTTGCCCGCTTTCCAGTGATCGTTCCAGCCAAACATTATCAAAACTATATCAGGCTGATATTTCAGGAGTTCTTCAAAATACTTTTTCCCTTGAAAAGAACTGTAACCCGGGATGCCGGCGTTAATAACTTCAAGTGAACTAGCAGGCAGCTTTGTTCTCAAATTTCTCTCAAGCAGCGTTGTCCAGCAGTTTTCTATGGGCACGCCCCAGCCGAAAGTACAGGAATTTCCCAGAGCGATAATCCTTCGGCCGACTTTGGTTTCTTTTATTTCATCGCCGCGAATACCAGCAGAATTAATCCGGTAACTTAAATCAGAAAACCAGCGCGACTTAAGAGTTTGAGCCTCTCTTAAGCGCCAGAACAGTTCGGTGTCTTTCTCGTAAAATTCCGGAAAATCTATATCTCTGTTAATCGGGAAAAATTGATTTTTGTAATTTAGTTCCGGATCAAATATGTTTAGCACCAGCTCCGAAAGAAGTACAAAGACAACCAGAGAAACCACAGTTGCCAGTAACTTTATAAGCAGTTGCTTTTTGCCGGAATAATCAGTCATTGGTGACTATGGGATCGCTTTCGAAAATAAGTTTTAGAAAAGAGAATAAATAAACGGCGCTAAAGCGGATGACTCAGTAAAAACCACCAGAAGCGACAAGAACATAAGAAAAATTAGAATAGGTCCCAGCCACCATTTCTTGGAAGTTTTCAAAAAATGCCAGAGCTCACTAAATATTTGTAATCTTCGGGCCATCTCAATATTTCTCAATCAAATTTCTTGTCCAGTCTGAACCTGTTAATGATATCGTCAGAGATATCATCTTTCACTATCAAAGTACTTCCCATCAGCAAAATGTCAATACCTCCGGTGCAGAATGTCTCAAAGGCCTCTTCGGGGCTGTTTACAATCGGGTAACCCCGCATATTAAATGAAGTATTGAGCAAAATAGCAACACCGGTGAGTTTTTCAAACTCGCTTATCAGCCGGTGAAAGACCGGGTTGTCACTCTCTGAAACTGTCTGGATACGTGAAGAATTATCAACGTGGGTGACTGCCGGAATAATGTCGCGTTTATTTTCGTTAACGCCAAAATTGAAAAGCATATAAGGCGCCGGCGCGCTGCAGTCAAAATAGTCCGCTGCTTTTTCTTCAAGTACCGCCGGAGCAAAGGGACGAAACTGCTCCCGGTATTTTACTGCGGCGTTTATCTTTTCTTTCATCTGATTGTTTCTGGGATCAGCTACTATTGAACGAAAGCCGAGTGCCCGGGGTCCGAATTCCATGCCGTTCTGAAACAGCCCGAGGATTTTTCCAGCTACGATTCGCTCGGCCGCGTATTTGATGTGCAGCTCGAGCTCGCCTGCTCTGTACGGAATATTGTTTTCATCCAAAAACTTTCTTACTTCGTCGTCTGAGTAACTCGGCCCGATTGTAAAAAACGGCTGACTTTTTTTATCTTCACCACTAACTTTATAATGCGTGTAGAGCGCTGCACCAACAGCACCACCGGCGTCACCGGAGGCAGGCTGCGCGTAAATTTCGTCGAACAAGCCTTGTTTCAAAAGAAGTCCGTTAACTTTGCAGTTAAGCGCCACTCCGCCCGAGAGACACAGCTGCTGCATGCCCGTCTCTTTTTTGATATGCGCCGCCATTTTCAGAACTATGTTTTCTGTTACTGCCTGAATAGAAGCCGCTACGTTTTCATGAAAAGTTTCAATGTCAGATTCCGGCGTCCGCCTCGGCATGCCAAACAATTGTTCAATTTTTTTACCGGTCATTGTCTGGCCGAAGTGGTAATCAAAATAGGCCATGTTCAAAACAATGGAGCCGT
>JADFLZ010000277.1 GCA_022564135.1 Candidatus Zixiibacteriota bacterium | reverse complement strand
TTCTCGGAATAATTGATTGTGAGGGCTACAACGTTTACATCGGCCGCGACGACCGGGAAAGCAGCTTTAGTCTGGTGGCATCATATGACCGGGCAAACTTCAGAAAATTTATCTTTAATCCGCTCTTAAAACCGCGCCCTGGTTATGTTATGGAAATCAGCGAACCGTACACTTTAGAAGAGTTGCGATGTGCCTATGGCAGTTTCCCTGATCCATGCGGAGACTCATTATTTGATCCGCTCAATTACAGACCGGGCAGCCCTTACATTCATCCCTTTTATCCTGACTCGGTCTTCTATTTTGCCAAACATGGTTCAAACGCAGACCAGTTCGGGTCGACAACGCCGATTGTGAAAAAATTTCCCAATCAGCTATTGCCTTCTATTCCCCCGGTACCGGATGACTATACCGATGACGGCTATTTCAAATATTATGAGTACGAATTTGAAATAAATAATCTGCTGGCTACTGTGCCCTACTATATGAATGTAACTGCTTTTGATTTTGGTTCTCCCGAAGCCGGCCTTGAGCCCCTGGAAACTTCGAAAGTGCTGGGAGCAATAGAAGCTTTTATATCAGGTTCGGCAGAAGCCTTTAGCGGCGAATTCAAAGATATCTACGTCTATCCTAATCCGTATCGAAATGATGTTGACTACCGCGGACAAGGCTTCGAAGGTCTCACTCAGGATTTTCTTCCCAGAGATAAAGTGCGGGCAATTCATTTTGCCAATCTCCCGCCAAAGTGCACTATACGAATTTATTCTTTGGATGGTGACCTGATCAGGGAATTATCCCACGATGTCAGCCCTTCTGACCCTACTTTTAGCCATGCCCAGTGGGACTTAATCACCCGTAACAGACAGATAATTGTCTCAAGCTTGTACTACTGGAGCGTGGAAATGCCCGATGGCAGCACTCAAATTGGCAAATTTGTGGTTATAATGTAGTAGTTCTTCTTGCCGAATATTCTTATAAAATCCCTGTTTTCCATGCTTGCAGTTAAGATTTTTTTCTATAACTTATCAATTATTGTGACAGGCAATTTGTAAATGACCAACAAACTCAAATTCGACATTTCAGACTCCCCCCCAATTTACAGCGGGCAAAAAGATGAGGACAGTTTTAATCATGACCGCATCCTGGAGTTTAACCACCGCCACAGTGTCTGTCTGAAAGCCTACGATCTTGAAGTCGCCGACCTCTCGATTGTCCATCTGGATGACAGCTATCATAACAAATCAAATTTCAGCGCTCTCAGAAACAGGCAGCTCAGGCAATCTATCATAGTCTCAGCAGCCTTATCAGCCATCGCCGTATCGCTTCATGGGCGGGACGGACTGAACAGAATCCCCGAAGACCAGAGAACCAAAGAAGCAGCCAACGCTTTAAAACGCGCCAATGACCGAACAGCAGCCCAGGTTATGGGCGATGTCCTGCAGCGCACCACAGAAACTTTACCGGTCGGTGAAGAAGTGCTGATTGAATCTACCATTACTGAGGGCGTCAGAGTAAAACCGGGTAAAGAAGTCGGCGGAAATCCTACGATTGCTGTTGGCACCCTCTTTGGCAAAGCTGAACATCGCCAGCGCTACGGTCTGCCGATGCCGCGGCCAGTGGCACTGCTTTCGATGAGCAATGATGTAATCGATGGTACTACTAAATCTATCATGGGTCTGCACTCCAGTTTTACAGCCCTCTGCGTCTCGGAATCTAACGTAAAACGCCACCTTCCGGATATATACGTTCAGAGATGGATGGCCGGTGCCTATTTTGAGGAATTCAATCCGCGCTCTGTAGGTCTTGTAGAAGCAGCCGAAATAATGGCCAAAGCCTATGGCTACAATTCTGTAGAAAAAATCAGTACGTTCTTCATTGATCGCCCCAGACACCACCTGGCCATGGACACCTTAAATAAAGCCGGCATTGCCACACCTTATGACAAAGACGGCGACCTGTTCCCGGCTATTATTCTTGGCACCCAAGGACTGAATTTTGACAACGGACGCGGCTTAAACACCATGATAGGGGAAATAGGAGGCTCTGCCGAATGGGTAGTGGGCGCCCTGCCTCTTATCTGGCGGGGAGGACAGGCTATCGGCATGCTCACCAGCCAGTCGGTATTAACCAGGAAAGATATTACTGCTGAAGAAGTCTGGAAAGAGCGCTTTCATTTTACTGAAGATGAATACATCATGATTCAAGACGCACGCTTTGAACAAAAGCCGTATTTTACAATTCAGGATATTTTAGAAGATCCTTTCGCCGGCGGCATAGCTGCCTTTGGCTGTATTACCGACAATCTCTATTTTTCTTTCATGAAGGGCGTCACCATCAATGAAAAAGAAAATAAAATCAATGTTAACGTCCTGGCAGTAACTTCCTTTGGCGTTATGACCTGGTGGAAAATAAGCTTTAAGTGCACCGAAAGTGTTGAAAAAACCCGCTTTTTGATGCGCTCAACCAAAGAAGCACTTTTTAATCTTAGCGATAACGAACTGGAAAAAACTATCGGCCGAATGCTTAATGACCCGGTCGAATTTAAGAGTTTCCGGCTGTTTTTTATCAATGAATATTATCCCGCTCTTATTCCTATCAGAGATAAATACGTGCTGCTCCACAAGGCGGTTGACGGTTTAATCGAGCGCGGCGCGCTGGGTGAACTTGATCGAAAAATTATCGATATTACCGAGCGGCTGGCAGCTGATTTCTTTGTCAACAGCGACTGAGCAGCTCATCGCTAAAAAAGCCGTCCTAAAATGTTTGTAACAGAACTCGAAAGCGCTATTGACGGCACCAAGTTTCCAGCTGATCAACTGCAGACTACCCACCAGGAGAGACCACTCTGGGTCCGCTATGACCTGGAAAAAGTAGCTGCGGCGGTTTCCAAAGAAGACCTCTTAAACAGACCGGCCGATATCTGGCGCTGGCGCGAACTTTTGCCTGTGCCAAAAAACGCTAAAATAATCACACTTAATGAGCAGATGACGAGTCTGATAAAAACAGAATCTCTTGGAAAAAATTTTGGACTAAGCAACCTCTGGATTAAAGATGAATCGACCCTGCCTACCGGAAGTTTCAAAAGCCGGGGCATGTCAATAGCTATTACCATGGCAGCACATTTTGGAGTCAAGAGAATCGCTCTGCCCACAGCCGGGAATGCCGGCGGAGCTGCCGCGGCCTATGCCCGGCAGGCTGATATAAAATGCCTGGTGTTTATGCCGGAAGATACCCCGGTTGCAAATCAATATGAGACACAATCATACGGCGCCTCTGTGTTTTTGGTAAACGGGCTGATTAACGACTGCGGCAAAATAGCAGCAGCCGCAAAAGAAAAACTGAATTGCTTTAATCTCTCAACTCTAAAAGAACCATACCGGATCGAAGGAAAAAAAACTATGGGGCTGGAGCTGGCTTTGCAGCTTGACTGGAAACTGCCGGATGTCATTTTGTATCCTACCGGAGGAGGTACAGGACTGATTGGCATGTGGAAAGCCTTCAAAGAACTTAGAGAATTAGGCTGGCTAAAGTCTGACACAATGCCAAAAATGGTAGCAGTGCAGTCAGATGGCTGCTGTCCGATAGTAAACGCTTTCGAAAACGGAGAGCGCTTCGCCAGGACTTTTGAAAATGCAAAGACTATAGCCTGGGGTATAAGAGTGCCTGCCGCCATAGGCGACTTTATGATATTGGAAGCGATCAAAGAAAGTCATGGCACAGCCGTAGCTGTTGACGAAAAGATGATTGACGAATGGACGAACATCGCATCTGAGAAAACCGGCCTCTCAATTTGCCCTGAGACAGCAGCTTGCGTCGGCGCGCTGGAACAGTTGAAAAACCAGAATTGGATTCAACCTGACGACAGAGTTTTGATTTTTAATACTGCTTCGGGTCAAAAATACAAAGATTCGAAAAAAGTTGAACTTCCCAAAATTAATATCCACGAAGAAATAGACT
>JADFLZ010000276.1 GCA_022564135.1 Candidatus Zixiibacteriota bacterium | reverse complement strand
AGCAGCCTCACGCTCGCTTGTTCCCTCAACAGACTGTGACCACCACTTGATAGCAGCCGGAAAGAAAGTGCTGCACTCGATTTTCAAACCGGGCTACAAGTACATTAAAGCCGGGGTCGTGCTGAACAAAATCAACCATAACGGTTTCAGGCAAACTGATATTTTTAAATCAATAGACTACCAAAAATTAGGGAGGCTATATCAAGCGATAGATTTGGTGAATGCCAACAATGGCGGCGGCACAGTCAGATATCTCTCAACCGGTATGAACAAAAGCTGGTCAATGAAAATGGATTACCGTTCCCCCAGATATACCACCAACTGGACCGAGTTGCCTTTAGGATTGGCGAAGTAGGATTAAATATAAATCTGACGGATGCTACTCAGCCACAGCTTCATCTCTGCCGAAACGTCCTCTTACGAAGTACCATCCAAACACCACCAGTAAATACAGCGATGTCACAAAAGTAATAAGTTTGCCCCTGGCGTATCTCTCTGAGTGGTATCTAAATGTTACCTGCTTCGTTCCTTCGGGTACAGCAACGGCTCGAAACGTGCCGTAAGCACGCATCAAGTCTGCCGGTTTACCATCAATGAAAACGTGCCAGCTATCGTAATAATTTTCATTAAGCACTAGCAATCGATTGGCTGTACATTTAACACCCACCACTACTGAATCAAATGCGTGGGCAATGACCCAGGCAGAATCCGTACCAATACTGTCAGGCGGAATATCAATAGAGGGTTCTTTTTCCAAATACACAACCCGGCTCAAGTCATCCTCACCATTAAGAATTTTCGGATAAATATTTTGCCGGTCTGGAATCACTTCAAAGTTGTTGACCAAATATACTCTTTTTAATGCGTTATCGTTCTGAATAATCTTGAAAAATTTGAATCTCTCCACGGTTCGAACAGGGAATTCACCAAAATAATCAGGCGGTATCTCCGCATTGACCCCTACTAAGATGTATCTCGTACCAACTAAATTGTTGAAACGCGGATTTGACATATATGGGGCCGGCCTCCCCCCTAGCAAGTCATCGTACCAGCGAAGTTGGTTGCCGTGGTAACCTGTCACAACATCTATACCGAACAGAGGTAGAAATGACATGGGAACTACTTCTTCCATGTTTAATACTCTAAAATTGCCTGGCTGTTCTAAGAAAAAATCTGAAAGAGGATTAGGTTCAAAATAAATTTTGGGGTCAACCACTTTCACAAAGCGATGATTAAATCTGACGCCGTCTACAACGGGCAGCAATATTAATACTGTTAGCAGTCCGATCTTAACCCTGCCTGACAAGTAAACCCAAATCGTAACCGCTGCCAGAGCAGCAAAGAAAAAAGCAAACCAGGTGCCGCTTTGTATTGAGGCAAGATTTAAGATAGCCACATCAAATCTGCTAGCTCTTCCTACAGAGTATACTTCGGTTGCTCCCTCATAAAACAGCCAAGTCCACCATGTAATCATTTGATGTCCGGCAAATGTGAACAAGAAGGCCAAAGTAAATAACATTAGAGGTATTCCGGCCAATATGTAATGGAGTCTCTTGGGTCGGATTGGTCGATTATAATTTTTCCAATTGATGATTGTCTGAACACCCAGACCTCCCAGCAACGCCACAGAAAACAAGTATATGAACATTATCATAGCTGGGGCGCGCAACGATCCAACTTTGGGAATTATGTAGTAAAACAATTTGAAAATTGGAGTAGTAGCGCCCAGGGCATACACTATTGCAAAAAGTGCCAGTCCACCGAAGAACCATCGTTCCCTCCGGCGGGCAAAAAACAAACCGATCAGGGCCATAAACAATGTTACAACTCCGACAGCTTCTGAATTATACTTGAACGGGTTTTTCCCCCAATATGTTGTTCCAGTTATTGATGTGTTACCCGAAAATTCGGGAATAAGTTGTGACATCAGATCTTCTTCGTGCAGAGACCACGAGGTTGCCCACGCCCAGCCACTTTGCGCTTCGGCACGAGGAGAAAACTCGGTAGTGTAGACATAGCCCGGGTAAAACTGAATCGCAGAGAGCAAAAGCGCGACCACAACTGCATACAGAGCCAGCAGAGCGGGCTTAGGAATTAATCTAATTGTCTTTTTGCTTCTATAAAGAACGAACAGTTTATACAGGGTATACAATCCAGCAGCCCATAATGTGAAGTAGGCCATTTGCGGATGCGGCGACAGGATAATTATGCCAAGTATTAATCCCAGCAGAGTAAAATTAAAAAATGGTTTTTGCTGGAAAGCTCGCTCTATTAACAGGATAACCAGCGGAAAGAGAGCCGTGACATAAATCTTTCCTTCGTGTCCCGAAGCTACCATAGAAATTAAATAGGCTGCAAACATATAGCTGGCGGCAGAAAAAAGCGCTGCAGTTTTCCCGAGCCTGAATTGTCGCGCTGCCAGATACATAAATACACCGGCAAAAAAGATGTGCAGGATTAAGTTAAAACCTAAGTGAAAATAGAGCGGCACGAAAAACTTCATTACCGAAAAAGGATAAAAAATGTCTCCATGAAAAGCCTCAACGTATGGCATGCCTCCAAAGGCATGAGGATTCCACTGCGGTATTGTACCATAGGCATTGAAGTAATCGACCAGCATTGCCCGATGATAGACGCCGGCGGCAAAGATATCAGACCCAAAGAGCATCTTATCTGAAAAGAGGAAACTCTTAAATAAGAATATCAGCGCCAGCAGCATAACACCAAAAGCGACAGGCGTATAATATGGTGAACGTTCAATACCGATAACTGGCATGTTTGCTACAGAATTAGATTCTTTTGATATTTCCTTATTGCCCAAATAACACCCGTATCAATTTTATATTTGAACTGAAGTATAATCAACAGGCAGTATGAGTGCAAAGCTATTATAGCTTAGTTAAGCATCCGGTGTCGCCGGCACGGTTAGATATCTCTCAACAGGTTTGAACAAAAACTGGTCAATGAAAATGGATTACCGCTCCCCCAGATATACTACCAACTGGACCGAGTTGCCTTTAGGACTGGTAATATAAGAGTTACGGACAAGAAGCCGGGTAGTCGCCGCCACGGTATTTGAAGTCCACAAAATATGTCAGGTCAATAATAGTGGCTGAGTTTCCGTCACCATTCAAGTCGGCTTCGAGTGAACAAGGTGATTCGGGGCCACCTCGAAAGATAAAGTCTACCAGATAAGTTAGATCAAGCGTATTACCAAGCAAGACATCGCGTCCGTCACCATTAACATCTGCACGAAGTCCCTGACAGCAGTCGGCTTCAATTGTAAAGCAATGGGGTCCACTCCAGTCAGGTTCAGTGTCAATGGCTGACCACAACCAATAATTTCCGCGCATGTTATCAACAGAATCCAGACACAACTGCTTACCAATTTGTGTTGAATTAACTAAAGTTGTTATTTCCCGGGGGATATAAGTAGTTCCGGCAAGAAAGCCATCACCAAAAATATTAAAGGCGGCGAAGTATGCAGAATCAGCATTTTCTCCGGTAGCGCTAAATTCTACGCTCGTGACTGCGCCATCCCAAAGAGCAGACCAATTTGTTTCTGCTGCCCAGTTTGCTTCAATCGGCTGCCAGGTAGCTCCGTCAGGTGAATAGATTACAAAGGGTCCATGCACACCGAAAATATTTTCCGCGGCATAAGTTCCAATATGAAATACGATGGGGACGTCAGCTTCTATCCAATTAGGAATGTAACCTCGCTCATAAGAATTGATTTGATCCAGAAATATCGCATTGTCCTGTGTGGAAGCCACAGCAGTAAATAGAAAAGCACTAATTAACAATACTAGTAGAAGTTGTTTTAATGAATTCAACCGGGAACTTAACATTTTGTCCTCCTCGTGCTTAAAAATCCAAAATGACCAGGCAGCCATTATGGTTAAAATATATCATTAACAGACAGTTTTGTCAAGAATAATGACCCGGCTATCTCAGGCG
>JADFLZ010000275.1 GCA_022564135.1 Candidatus Zixiibacteriota bacterium | reverse complement strand
CGGCTACGTGCTGCGCCGCATCCTCAGGCGCGCGTCCTACCACGGCCGGCTGCTGGGACTGGACCGGCCGTTCCTGAGCGACGTCTGTCGCGGCGTGATCGAGATGATGGGGCCGATCTACCCCGAGGTGGCGGACGCCGCTGAGCGCATCAGCGACCTCGTCACAGGCGAGGAGGAGCGTTTTCTCACGACACTGGAGGCGGGGCTGACGCGGCTGGAACAGACGGTAGAAGCAGCCGGAGGCAGAACGACCGTCCTCTCGGGAGACGAGGCGTTCCGCCTGCACGATACGTTCGGCTTCCCGCTGGACCTGACGCGCCAGGCGCTGGCGGCGCGCGGCTGGAGCGTCGACGAGGCGGGGTTCGAGCGCGCGCTCGAGGCGCAGCGGCGGCGGGGACGCGAGGCGCTGGAAGAGCAGCGTGGCGAGGACGAAGGCTTGCTCGCGGCCGTGGGCGACAGCGAACCGACGCGCTTTCTCGGTTTCGATTCGCTCACCGCCGAAGCGGATCTCACCGTGCTCTTCAGCGAAGGGCAGCGCAGACAGGAAGCGAACGAGGGAGACGCCGTCGAGATCGTCCTCTCGCCCGGCACGCCTTTTTACGCGGAGGGCGGCGGGCAGGTGGGAGACGCGGGACGCATCGTCGGTGAGAACGGGACGGTCGCTATCGAGGCCGTACGCCGGGCCGGCGGCGGCATCTTCATCCACAGCGGACGGGTGGCCTTGGGCCGCATCGTTCAAGGCGAGCGTGTGCGCGCTGAGGTCGACGAGGCGACGCGTGACGCGACGAGGCGCAATCACACCGCCACGCACCTGCTCCACCGCGCCCTGCGCATGGTGGTCGGCGACCAGGCGAAGCAAGCGGGGTCGCTGGTCGCGCCGGACCGGCTGCGCTTCGATTTTCTCTACAACAAGCCGCTCACCGAAGAGCAGCTGCGACGCCTCCTGAAGACTTGCGATGGCAGGACTTTCGAAGAGCGCCGGGACAATGCGATCTTGAGGTTGTTCATGGACTGCGGCGTGCGGCTTTCAGAGCTTGCAGGGCTGACCCTCAGTGACCTGGACTTGGACAGTAATGTGGCCGTCGTTCTTGGGAAAGGAAGAAGGCCTCGGGCATGTCCCTTTGGCCGCAGGACTACCTTAGCCCTTGACCGGTATCTCAGGGCTCGAGCCGGTCACCGCGATTCCGCCCGTCCAGAACAAGGCAGCCCTCATTTCTTCGCTCGTGGCGAGCCTCTGGCTGAACTCGATGGCTGGCAGCCACCTTGCTCCCGTGATCCCATCGCCTTCTCGTCCATCGGTTACACGAACACTCACAACGATCCCTTAGAATTCCGTAGGTTGCCTTCCACGACCGAATACATCCCGCCCTATTCGGTTTGTCCTTCACCGTATCGCTGGATGCGGGAAGCGAACTTCCGGCAGCTTTGCGAAGACGAGCATCTCGACATTCGTGGCCCAGATGATCCGAAGAAGGAGGGAGGTTGGGTCTTCGAGCCGGATCGCCAACGGGCGTTGCTAAAAGAGTTTTGGAGCCGACTGGAAAAAGACAATTCACTCATCTTCTTCTACTGCAACCAGGGCAATCCTCTGGACGAGAACCTAAACCGGATTCTCGTCGGCGTGGGGCGTATCTCCATCATTGGCAAGCAAGAGTATTTCGGGACGAAGCCCCCCAAGTTTGCCGACGAATACCCGATCTGGTCCCGGCGCATCACGCACGACTTCCAGAACGAGGGCTTTCGCCTGCCATACCATGAGTACCTGCGGGAAGGCCACGACACATCGAACATCATCTGTCGGATTCCCGAAGGCACGATGCTCGACTTCTCATACGTGGGTGAGCATGTCAGCGACGATACGGCAGTGGGTGCGTTGGAGCGGCTGCTCCAAGCCCTCCAGGCAGTCAAAGACGAGAACAAGGTGCCGGGCGACTGGCAACGTCACATCACTTGGCTGAACGATGTTCTCTCTGAGGTCTGGAAGAACCGGGGGCCGTTCCCTGGTGCTGGCAGCGTCTTGCAATTCCTCGGCGTCGAAGTCGGAACCGCCTTTGCCGCCGCCCATGGGCAGCGTAGTCAGGCTGTTTTTTAAGACCTGCTCAAAGGCCAGGAATTTTAAGATGCTCAGATTTACACTGGGGTGAAATCTTAGCCCGCCTTTGTAGGGCCCCAGGGCTCCGTTCATTTCTATTCTATAGCCGCGGTTTACCTGAACTTCGCCTTTGTCATCGACCCAGGGGACACGGAAAGTAATAATTCTTTCCGGTTCAATCATCCGCTCCAGTATTTTTGCCTGGCGGTATTTTGGCTCTTTTTCCAAAACGGGAGCGAGTGACTCGACAATTTCCTGTACTGTCTGAAGAAACTCTGTTTCTCCCGGATTTTTGGCATTGGCCAGTTCCAGTATTTCTGCTACGTATTCGGACATCTTATCTCCCCATTTAAAACAGACTGGTTAAGTACTTTCTAAATTTTATTTGTTCGCTGCAAACTTTTTTAAATATTCAGCCACCGCTTCACCTTCACGGGAACGCAAGTTGACGCAGTCGTTGACCTGGGCTTCAACTCTGGCCAATTGCTGGTGGGTTCCTTCCACTATTCTATCTTCATCGGTGAAAAACTCTTTGCCCATGTTGAATCTATCTAAAGAGCAGCCTCCGGCGATAAAGACTATTCTGGAGGCAAATGCCTCAGGAAGTTTCGACATCAAGACATCGTAATTTTCTAAAAACCACTCAAAAATGAACTGATCATAATATTCTGACTGACCACTAACTGTAAATGGTATCGAAATAACTTCCTGCGAATATAAATCTCCGTTTAAGGTATAGTCGAGCGCCTGATTAATAAGTGCCGTATCTCTGAATTGCCCTAAGGTCCTTAAGAAACGGGAACGCACGGCCGGTATTTTGGCTGCCAGAAAGCGGCTTTTAAAATCTTCAAACAGAACAGAGTCACCATCTTTGGCGTAGTTGCTGAGTGAAACGCCAACCAGGGACGGGTCAATTGACGTTGGTTCTTCCAGGTATTTTTTTGCCAGGGTTTTTAGATAGCTGCGGACTTCTTCGTTTTCTCCTTCATCTGCCAGCCAGTTTATTAGACGTGGCCGCAGCAGGGTTTCCTCTTCTTTTTCATCATTCTTTGCTTCCATTCCCAAACGCTCAAGCGAGGGCATAAGCAGGTGATTGACATAAACTGCAAAATCACTTTTTAGTTCATCGGGTGTAAAAGCACGCTCGACCTTAGCGAGGCTCGAAATTAAACTTCCGATAACAGCCGGGTCCTTGTCACCTGCGAACATGCTCAAAGCATCGAGAAAGTCACTGCCTTTAATTTCGCCGGCATCAAGCAGCGCCGAAAGATTACTCAACAGGCCGATACGTTCACTGGGGTTCAGATATTCTCTGGCGTCATCCATCAAATTAACCAGCATTTCTTTTGATACCTGCCAGCGGTAGTAGCCGGTAGCGCTGGCATTGGGGAATATCCATTTTGGAGCGCTCTTGGTATCAAGCGAAACTATTTGATCTTTTTCAGTCAGAAGAAATGATTTTTGCTTAACCGACTGGCCGTCAAAATATTTTAATGTTACCGGTATCTGCCAGATTTGCTGGGCAACTTCGACTTCATAATTGGAAAACCGGCTCTGGGTAATAGTGATTTTGTTATCATCACCGCTTGTGATAGTTAGCAGAGGAACTCCCGGCTGAACAATAAAAGTACTCATAACTCCGGCTACATCCTGTCCCGAAGCTGCGCTCAGAGAATTCCATAAATCAGACCCGGTAGCGTTTCCCCAGGCATTGTCATTTATATAATTTACAACGCCCTGGCGGAATTTTTCTTCACCTACCCAGTTTTCTATCATCGACAGCACAGCCTGACCTTTGGAGTAAATCGCCTCAATATTTCTCAGGAGATCAGCTGTTTCACTTCCGGGAGGACGGATGGCAATTGCAGTCGGTCGGGCATCACTGGTCATTACGCGCAGTCCCGACT
>JADFLZ010000274.1 GCA_022564135.1 Candidatus Zixiibacteriota bacterium | reverse complement strand
TTTACCTGAGGGTCAATTTCTGATGGGATGAAGCAACTCGACAAAGAACCATCATTCACCAAACTGTCGGCATGACCTTCTCTCCGATAATAATAGAGAATGTGAGGACCAACACCTCCACCATACGTAGCCCCTGTCAGGTGTGTTATCCTACTGCCATCCGGCCTTGTCTGATAGGACATGTGCGGCCAGAGGGTATTGCGGTCTTTACCGGTGAACGGATTTTCGTATTGCCACAATGCAGTGTCGACTCTTGCTTTGACACCAAAGCCAGCGTCGCCAGGGGCTACTTCATCATACCAGACTGTGGGGGCGTATTTATACGGATCACCATCAGGAGTCCAATGACCGGAAATTATTGCCCTGTTGTCCGGTGTAACATCGAGATTGAAATAGCCTCCTACTTCCACCCACACATCAGCGCCAATTTCGGTTAGTATTTCCCCATTTAAAACCAGGGCTGCTGCATATGCAAAATTCCTTGAATTCCCCAGGTCAGGCCCGGGCAGGTCCATCCAGGTAAAATGGATAAGAGTGCTGGTATCCGGTCCTGAGAAAAAATCTCCAGTTCCCACCATCCGGCCGGTAGTGTTAATATGCTGAATATCAAAATAGGTATTGCCGATTGTGACACCGGGTGAAGCCGAAAATGAAGTGGCGCCCAGCGAGGCTGTACCTTTTCCGTTCGTCTTGACAGGCTTCTTTTCAGGGTAATTGCCCAGCTCAGGCAGGGCGTAATCCACAATCTGCCGGATTATTGGGTTAATATCTCTTTTTTCTGACGGCTTTTCGGCGGCAGTTAAGATTATCGAAGGCGATGCTGCGAAGATTATGGCGAGGAAGATTGCGAAAAAATAGCGCTTTTTCATTGTCGTCTCCTTCCCCAAGACTCAAAACGGTCAGATCTATTAACTTGCAAGGCGGCAATAACTGGACGTCTGACCAGTACATAATAAACTATTAGCTCAAACATATCCACACAAGGAATAAATTGTCAATAATCGCCTGTCGCCACTTTTGCGCTTTAAGTTTTAAGTTGCTTTAAGACTTCATCTTGGACGAATTAGTACAAGAACTTGGGGGAGTTGAAGCAGGGCAGCCCATATTCCCAGCGCAGGCGGGCGGGCGCCCGAACTCCCATTCAAGTAACGCAGAGAATCTAAAAACAACTAAACCGAAAGGAGTATGCCATGAAGTGCAAACTTCGGCTACTGCTGCTTGTTCTCGGAATCTGTCTCTTGACAGTTTCGATTACAATATCTGGTTCGTCAGATAATAAGCAGCAAACAAATTCGAAAGCTGCCCTGGAAGTAAGTGCAGGCACAGCAATAAACTATGATACCATAACGACCGGTGTCATTTCGCTGGCCGTCGCTGTAAACGGTAAGTTTGGCGGGGGTGACAGCGCCGGTGTCTCAGGTGTCAGGATGGATTATTTTAGTGACACGCTTGAGTGCGATACCGTCGATTCTATCCCGGGTGACACCCGCAAGTATATGTATGACGGGTCTGTTATAGTAGGCGGAATATTTTCCGGCGATACCATACTTTCCAATTCGATTTATCATTCTCAGGCTGATTCATCCAGCATCATCTATCAGCTCACTGCCGGGTCAGCTGTGATAACCGACGAAGTATTTCAAGTCTGGCGAAGCGGCACTATGACCAGCTACGATTCCAGCATTGGTTTTAGCTGTACCTATTACGCCCCGCAAATGACTAAGACCTGGGACTTCGGGCCGGGCAAAGTCTGGCAGGCCGACCGGCAGTTTATTACCAAAGAGCTGAAAGTCTGGTCGCTTGACAGTCTGGCGCTAACCGGCCTTGTCATCGGTGAAGTAATCGACTGGGATATTCCTGCGGACTCTGGTGTCAGGAATTCCGGTGAGATAGACACTAGCCGCAATTTACTTTATTGTATTGGCGCAGAATTTAATCAGGACAGTTTGGTAGAGTGCCAGGATAATGATTTGCGTTATGGCGGCATGTCGTACGGTTACTACAAACATTATGCCGCCGATGTTGACTCTATGGCATGGTTCGTTTTGGACTCCGTCGCCTACGGCGGTTATCATGAAGCAAATACGCGCTATGTTGATTCGGGCTGGGATGATAATCAACTTTACCAGAACATGGCTGACAGTTCGGGGCTGCGGGCCTGGTCACATGTCCATAGCGATTCGCAAAAGGTTAACCTTCATTCGGTGCTGACTTACGAATTTCAGATTGACATTAATCCGGGTGACACGCTGGTCTTTTATTCAATAATGGCTACAGTCCGCAACTCAGACCAAGAAAGTTTTCAAACAGGTTCAGCGCGAATTAAAGAGCTGATTGACAAAGGTCAGAATTTTATCCGCTATTTCGGATGCTGCCATAATCTTCGCGGTGATTTAAACACCGACGGCAAGGATGCCGATATTGTTGACCTGACGTTTATTATCAATCGCATCTACAAAGGTGGACCACTGCCTACTTGCGCCGGCGAAGGTGATGTTAATGCCGACGGCTCGCCGACTGACGTTGTCGACCTTACTTATTTGGTTGATTTCATTTTCCGTGGCGGACCTCCGCCTTATAGCTGCGGAGAAGAGCCCTGCGATACCTTTGAGTGCCATGATTAGTTAAAGAAAGGGTTGCTGCCAGCGGCAAAGATTCATAGCTTGCAGCAGCCTTTTTTAAAAACTATCTTAAAATCTAAGGAGGCACGTTAGTGACTTTTACAAAGACAAAGCCCTCAAAAAATCTGACACTCTTAATCGCATTCGCTCTACTTCTGATAGCATCTGTTTCAATATCAGCAGAGACTGACTATCAGATCAAAATTCATGAGCTAGCCAAAAACAATGACGGCCTAAGCGACACTGAGCTGCTGCATAAATTGTTCGAGCTAAGCTGGAACCATCGAATGCAGACTTTCCCCGAGTGGGCAACCTATATTGGTTACCCCGGACAGAATGACCGCTGGACAGATAACTCTCTTGAAGGATACGAACTGCGACATAGTGAGATTGAACTGCCTCTTCTAATCTTAAACAAAATTAACCGCGCAGGTTTTAGCGATGAAGACAAATTGAATTTTGATCTGTTTTCTGAAAGAATCGCGACTGCCAAAGACGGCTCCCGTTTTAAGAGTGAACTTATGCCTATTAACCAGCGCCGCGGCATTCAACAGGACGCCGCCCAGCTGCTGGCCATGATGCCGACAAATTCTATCTCTGACTTAAACGACATTCTTGCCAGACTAAACGGAGTCGTCGAACAGGTAGACCAGACTCTCAGCCGCCTGAAAGAGGGTCAAAAAAAAGGTCTGACACCGCCGCGGGTTACTATGACAGAAGTTCCTCAGCAGGTCTTAAATCAGATAACAGAAATTCCGGCCGAGGCGCCAATCTTAAAAGCGCTGCTTAAAATATCCGATATGGTCTCAAGCGAAGAGCAGCTGCGTATCAGAAACCAGGCTTATGAAATTTATACCAATGACATTGTGCCGGCTTTCAACAAGCTGCACCAGTTTCTGTTGTTTCAGTACCTGCCGTCCTGCCGCGAAGAAGTCGGCTGGTCTGATTTACCGGACGGCAAAGAGTGGTATGAATATCTTTGCCGGTATTACACTACCACCGATTTATCTCCCGATTCGATTTACAATATCGGGATTTCCGAAGTTGCCCGTATCCGCTCCGAAATGGACAAAGTAATTGAAAGTGTCGGGTTCGATGGTGATTTCGCCGCTTTCTGCGAGTTCTTGCGCACTGACCCGCAGTTTTATTTTAACACTGCTGAAGAACTGCTCACGGAATATCGCGATATCTGCAAACGCGCCGACCCGGAACTTATAAAACTTTTCAGCTATCTCCCCCGTCTGCCCTACGGAGTAGAACCGATACCATCGTACGCCGAAAAATCGCAGACGACCGCTTACTATATGGGCGGCTCGGCCGAGGCCGGTCGGCCGGGTATTTTTTTCGCCAATACTTACGGCTTGGACACCAGACCTACCT
>JADFLZ010000017.1 GCA_022564135.1 Candidatus Zixiibacteriota bacterium | reverse complement strand
GATAGCTTCACGCACCATCGCCCGTACTCTGGTGTTTAGTCCGTCATTGCCGCCCTCGTAGTAGGTATAGGTTTGCGGCATTCTATACCAGCCAAAAATATCTCCTTTAATATAGAACATGCCGTAGGAGTTTTCGAGATAGAAATCTGTCATCGAACCGAAAGGCATGGTGATGGAATCTGTATCACGATTTGAAAATAGAATAGAGTCAAACATACTGGGAGATACGGCTACCGCCTGATCCTGCCACTGGTGGTCGATAAAATCTACGAGTAGAGTGATAACTCTGATGGTATCTACGACTTTTTCTCCGGAGGCCAGCCGCTGTCGCAATTCTTTGGGATTTATAATTCTGTTGGCAGACGGGGCACATCCCCCGGCTTTTTTAAATGCCTGCCAGTTTTCGACTTTTTCCTGCCAGAGACCTTGCTTAATCCACTCTTTTTTGGCGTCAGGGTGGGGAGGTGCCGCCATTGACAAAGTTGCTGCAAACAAGGCGGACAAAAAAATGCAAAGGCTGATAGCCAGTCTGTTATTTAGTCTTGTCATTTCCCGTTTCCTCAAAGTCGATTTTTAAAAACGATTGCATCTAACGAGCAAGGTCTTGATATGATTGACATAAAGCAAAACAATGCTCCAGAGCTACAGTTCCTAAAGATAAAATAATTGCTGTAGTCGCTCATTTGATCAGCTGTCTGCAAAACAATCGTTTTTTTGAGACTACCCAGGCAGTCTCCGGATTTAGAAGTATCTATCGGCGGTAAAATAAATACCAAGTAATTATCGCTTGAATATACTAAATTTTAGGTTTTCTGCAAACAGAGTTACTGCAATTCGTGGAGCGGATAGGTTGACTTGAGGACGGAATCCTCAGATATTAGCAATTCCAAAAACAAATCAGGAGAAAACTTGAAAATATCAAAGCTAAACTTATCAAAATCTGCCCGCGCCGGTTGCGGTTATCTGCTATTATTAGCCATAGGACTGCTTTTTCTGGCCTCTCCGAGCTCTAATGCCGGTACTGAGATCAGCCTTTTGCTGGATGCGACTGATATCAGCCGTAAAATCGTGCACAGCAGGCTGGTAATTAAATCGGATTCATTTTCAAAATCGCTGTTATATCCCAAATGGATACCCGGCATACACGCCCCCAGAGGACCTATCCAGAATATTGCAGGGCTGACAATAGCTGATTCTGAAGGGAATCGATTAAAATGGAAAAGGGATCCTCATGAAGTTTACAGACTGTTTATTGAAAGTGAGACGGCAAATCTGCCGATTTCGGTAAATTTGAGCTATATCTGCAATCAGCCTTCGACAAATTCCAAGGGAGTAGACAATTTTGGCACACCGCAGCTGGGAGTGATAAACTGGAATACGGTGGTGGTTTATCCTGAAGGATTGCCGGTTAAAGAAATAACTGTAAAGGCCGGGATAATTTTGCCAGAGGGCTGGGGTTTCGGAACAGCCCTTCCCTTTGATAAGCGCCAGGGAGATACGGTTTTGTTTAAGCCGGTGACGCTTGAAGAATTTCTGGATATGCCGCTTATTTGCGGCAGCAATTTTCAGACTATCGAGCTTTTAGAAACTGACCTGGCCACATATTTTCTGCATTTAGCTGCTGACGACCCGGCTGATCTGCCTCAAAACGATTCTATTTTTATTCCTTTCAGGAATATGATTTTAGAGGCTGAAAATTTATTCGGCAGGACTCATTTTGATGAATATCATCTGCTTTTGACCTTAAGCAAAGTAGTGCCAAGATTAGGTCTGGAGCACCGCAATTCGAGTCTTAATGCCGTCAAAGCTAATGAACTGCGGGAAACCAAATGGAAAGATAAGAGAACGCCCTATCTTATTCCGCATGAATTCGCCCACGCCTGGTGCGGAAAATACCGCCGCCCCGAAGGCATGCTGACTGCGGATTTTATGGAAGATAAGAACACAAATCTGCTCTGGGTTTACGAGGGACTCGATCAGTATCTTGGCTATGTGCTGGCTGTTCGCAGCGGATTTGTGCCGCTTGATGATTTCAAAGGAAGAATGGCAGGTATGCTGGGCGGGTTTATCAATAAGAAAGGACGACGCTGGAGAACATTGCAGGATACGGAAGTCGCCGGTTATACTTTGCGCGGCGGTTCAAAAAGCTGGTCATATTTGAGAAGAGGGCAGGACTACTACGCCGAGGGAGCCATGATCTGGATGGAGTTTGATTCCCGCATCCGCAATGCCACCAATAATGAAAAGAGTCTCGATGATTTTTGCCGGGATTTCTTTTCTGCCGGAGACCCGCTCGCGCATGCCGTTCCTTTTAGTCTCAGTGAGATAGTGGCCAGGCTCAATAATCTGGTGGAGCTTCCCTGGGACTCTTTAATTAACGCCAAAGTATATCAGGTTCAGGAAGAATATGAACCGGAAGCTGCCCGCTATGCCGGTTACCGTCTGGAGTATACTGACGAGAAGCCGGACTACATTAAGCAGAGGGAAAAACGATACAAAACAACTTCACTATATGAGTCGCTGGGTTTTGCTATAAACAGCTCTAAGAAAATATCTGATATAATTCCTGAAAGCCTGGCAGACAGCGCCGGCATGTATCCGGGCATGGAGATAGTCGGAGTCAACGGTAAAAAATATACTAAAGAGAGACTAACAGATGCTCTCAAGCAGACCAAAGAAACAGGCTCAATAAAATTTCTTACTTTAGCCGGCGATGAATTTAGAGAGATAGAGATATTATACGACAAGGGCCTGCAGTACTATATTTTGACTCCCTTAGAAGGGTTTCCGGACCGGATAAGCGATATCATGAAACCGGTTGTGAGTGCTGCAGCAGATGAATAAAATTATTTTTACTTCTGTAAATCCTGCGTGATTAAACAGTACAGCAAATTATTGGTTTCAGTTTTAGCTGTTTTACTCTTAACAGCGACTGCTGAAGCATCGGAGTCGTATTGGCAGCAGGAAGTAAATTACTCAATAGATATTACAGTTAAAAAAGATAACTGCACTATCTTTGGTACCATTGCGATTGAGTATATTAATAACTCACCGGATTCTCTTGACAGGTTGTACATTAAAGCCTTTCCCAACGCCATTCAGAAAGATTCATACGCCGACCACAAGCGGCGCTCTATGAATGATTACTCTTTTGCCGGACTTAAACCTACTCAGGAAGGTTCTCTGGAGCTGATTGAAATCGGTTCAGAAAAATCAAAATATATTTCGCTAAAAAAAGACAACACCATCTACACCGTCTATTTGACTGAAAAAATTGCACCGGCTGATACTTTTCGTATTTCATTTGAATTCAAAACGGTTCTGCCCAGTCCACATAACCTGCGTATGGGCTACACTCAGAAAACTACCAAGGCCGCCTACTGGTATCCACAGGTCTGTGTCTATGACAGGAAGATGGGCTGGGTGAATTCACAATATGTTGGCTGGGGTGAAACTTACGGCGACTTTGGGGATTTTGAGGTCAGGATCAAAATTTCTGAAAACCAGGTCGTGGCTGCTTCCGGTCTGCTCTTAAACGAAAGTGAAGTTCTGCCCGATTCTTTGCGTCGCTTGCTGGATATAAAGAATTATTTTGCTGAAAAAAATCAATGGCCCAAATTTAACTTTGATGAAAACAAGACCAAAACCTGGCACTATCTGGCTGAGAGTGTCAACGATTTTGCTTTTACTTTTTCTGAGGACTTCTGCATTGATTCTGACAGTGTCAACGGAGTAGAAGTTGTGGCCTATCCCTTAAAGCACAAGGCAAAAAGCTGGGAGCGGGCTGTTGAAATTGGCAAGCAGTCGATTGTTACATTCTCTGAACTTTTTTTCCCTTACCAGTGGCCGGTCATGCGAATCTGCGATGCTTTCTCCGGTATGGAGTATCCAATGATTACAAACTGTGGCGGCGGCGGACCTTCACCCAGGTTTGCGCTGTTATTGTATCATGAAATAGGTCATCAGTGGTTTATGGGTCAGGTTGGTTCCAACCAGCTCGACCGGCCGTTTCTCGACGAAGGATTTACCACACATTTAGAACATATTGCCATGGAAAAGTATCTGGGTCGAGAGGGAAACTACGATTATTTCACCAACTGGTATCAAAAGAAATTTTCGCCGCCGACAGAAGACCGCCACCAGCGCGGGTTCAGGCAATTACTGCTCTTGATGAAACTCGGTCTTGATAAGCAGATGGTTTTTTCTTATGACCGCGGTGACGAATACTGGCCCTATCGTGTATCCGCTTATTACAAGTCTGCTCTCATGCATTATTCTCTGCGGTCAATACTCGGCGATTCTGCATATTACAAAGCCATGCATCATTATTGCGCCGAATGGTTTTTCAAACATCCCTACGAAGAAGATTTTTTAGAATCAATGGAAGAAGCAACCGGTATTCAGCTGGACCATTATCTCGAGCAATGGTATCACAGCCGTTATCGCCTTGACTATGCTTTTGACAGTAAAAAAACCAGCCGAAAAGGCAACAACTACCGTCATAAAATAAAACTGAAGCGCCTTGGTGATTTTGTATCTCCGATAGATATGGCAGTCATCTGGAAGCAGGGTGACACTTCGTTTTATACAATAGCGCCAGAAGGCATGGCCTATAAAAAGAAAGATTATGCACTACTGCCGACCTGGGATCAGTTCAGAAGACTTTCCGACAGTTATGAAACGACAATTACTTCGCAGAGAGAGATAAAGAAAATAATTTTGGATCCGTTTGAGTTGTTGATGGATATTGACCGCACCAACAATTCTTCTGACTTTCTGCCGCCCATTGAACTGAGATTAGACAATATGTTTTATGACCGTATTCCGGTAAACAAATACGCCCTGAGACTGCGCCCGGATTTCTGGTACGACAATCCCAACGGCGTCCATCTGGGTTTTCATGCGCACGGTTCATATCTTGATATTGAAAATAAGTTTTCTCTGGATTTTCGAATTGGTACCAGGTCAGGCCGGCCGCAAATTGATTTTGAATACTCAACTCCGTTTGAGCCTTTTGGCTACGGGTCGACGATATCGAACCGGCTGCTCAGGACAGACCGCAGGACTTTCAGCTCGTTTAGTTATGAAAAGAGATTTAAAAAGTATTATTCACGCCCCGATTTCAAACTGTTCAGACTGGAGCTGAATTACTTAAATCTCGACGGAGAGCAGCAGAACAGACTGGCGCCGCTGCAAAATAATATTACAAAATATCTTAACTCAAGCAACTGGGATGCTGCCGGAGTCTGGTATACTACTGTCAAGAGCAGTATGCTGCGAACTTTTCGCTATGGTTCTTATAGTTTATCAGGGCAGATAACAGTTGGGACATATTCTGAAGACAACCGATTGCTGGGATTTCAGGAGGGTGAATACGAGGCAGCCTTAAAATTAAAAAATAAAACCAGGGAGTATTTTTCACTAAGCCTGCATTATTTTGGAACCGATGGCCAGCCTCCCTCACAATTTGTCAATCATTTAAGCAGAGGCAGCGCGGTCTCTGAATTTGTCAGCTCCAGAGTGTTTCGTTCGCCGGGCAGTATTCCAAGCAGATGGGAAAATGATGTCTATCTGTTTAACGGCAGAGTTCGTGGTTATCAGGATAGAGCTATTTATTTCACCAAATCGTTTGGTGCTTCATTAAGTATTACTCCGCCTGACTTGCTTCCATATTATTGGTTGAAAAAAATTCCGGTGATCGGCAGCTTTTTTAGCAAGATCGACCAGTCGATATTTGCCGAGGGTGCATCAATTACTATGTACGGCAACGAAAACTCATACCGCGACCCAATCAGTAAGAGTGAAACTAAGATCAATCTTACGGATGAAACGTTTTACTTCTCATCGGGAATTTCTTTGTCATTGCCTGCGGTCTGGTCCGAACACAGAGTCAGCATAGATTTTCCGCTTTACTTAAATAAGCCGCTGGCGGGCGAAAAAGAATTTGATTTCAGATTTTCTATAGCCTGGATTTTACCCACAGACTTTTAGCTGTTTTTAGGAGCCCTGGCATTCCGTTGGAAGTGACCCGCTCCTGAAAATATAATCAACTGTAAATGTCAAATCGAGTATGTTGGCGCTGGCACCGTCATGATTGAGGTCAGCTTCTCCGGGGCAGGGAGGCAACTCGCCGCCTCTGAAAATAAAATCTATCAGATAAGTCAGGTCCAGAATATCAGCAAAGGGGCTGCCATTGCCGTCTATATCGCCGCTTCGGCCTTCACAGCAGCAGGCCAGGATTTCCTGGTCGGGATTAAAATTATCGGGACAATTATCACAGGCATCACCAACGCCGTCTGAGTCCGAATCAGCCTGAGTGGCATTTGATGAAGTCGGGCAATTATCACAGGAGTCCTGAAGGCCGTCACTATCGCTGTCGGTTTGAGCGGGGTTAGCTATATCCGGGCAGCCATCGCAAGCATCGGCAATGCCGTCACCGTCAATGTCGGCGTTATCGTCGAAGCCGGGGCAGCTGTCGCAGCCGTCCGGGACGCCGTCACCATCACTGTCAATATTGTCATCGCCTCCCGGGCAGCTGTCGCAGGCATCGGGGACGCCATCATTGTCACTGTCCAGATTATCATCAAAGCCAGGACAAACATCACAGGCATCGGGAACGCCGTCAGCATCAGCATCAATAGAGTCATCAAAATCGGGGCAGGCATCGCAGGCATCACCAACGCCGTCACCATCACTGTCCTGCTGCAGGCTGTTGGCATCATCGGGGCAGTTATCACAGGCATCACCGATATTGTCTGTGTCTGAGTCTGTCTGGGAAGCGTTGGCAAGTTCCGGACAGTTATCGCAGACTGATTCTATGCCATCACTATCAGGGTCATCGGCGATATAACTTAGATTCTGCCTCAGCTTAAAAATATAGAGTGTACCGTTTAAGTCCGATGAAAAAACCAAACTGTCTTTAGCGAACGGGTAGGTTCCCCAGATGTTGTCTGATGGAGCATCAAAAAAGGCGACTTCCTGAGGACAGCTGGGAATACTAATATCTACAATTCTTGTACCCGAACTGTAGTGAGACAGGTAAATATAGTCGCCAACTATATGAGCATTATGAGCAATTTGATTGGGAGCAAGATATTCACCTACGAGTTTGACATCCTGCAAGTCCTGCATATCCCAAATTTTGACTGTTTTCCCAACGGTTTCTTCAGTAGTAACGAGATATTTTCTGTCATCAGTCGGCCAGATATTATGAACATAGCCGCCATTGGGAACTTGCACAAAGGAGATTTTACGGGGGTTGCTTTTGTTTGAAACATCATAAATCGAAAAAGTATGCACCGAACCTTCGGCTACATAGACAGTGTCGTTATAGGCGTATATGTCATGAATCTGTGAAGGGCTGAATCCGAATGAATTGACGAAAACAGGAACTTCGGGATTTGACAGGTCATGGATGTAGATATTTTCGCTAAAGCCACCTTCACCTTCAAGGTAGAGGTATCCCTTGACAGTATCTATGGCGAGGTTATGTGAAGAAAAGGTGCCTGCATCAGAAGTTGGAAAGATTCCGACAAGATGAGCGCTGTCAGGAAGATACTGCAGGTCAATAACTCTAAGCCCGGTGCCGCATTCTGTGACAACATAGCAGTAGTGTCCCATAGTTACCATATCCTGCCAGACGCAGCCGGTTCCGGTTACTGTATCTACTATTTGCAGAGTAGTAACATTGACAAATACCAGACCCGCAGATATTCCCATGATTGCATACTGCTGGCCGTCCGGGGCAAGATATCCCCAGCAGTCGCTACCATTAGTAGAGCCGAATTGATATGCCCAAACAGAGTCCAGAACAAAGGGAAGTTCGGCTTGTCCCTGTGCCTGTTGTTCAAAGGAGAATTTTTGATTTATAAGGTTAAAATTATCAATATTTTGGCTGGCTATTGATTTTGGAAAAATAATTGAAGAAAAAGTCAGTATTAGTGTCATTAAAATCGATTTTCGTATGTTCAAGGCGGGTAACTCCGGTTGGTAGTTTGCAGTAACTTTCTGCACCAAGTTAACTTATTTCGATATTAAGTCAAATTTTCAATTTAATAAAACAGCCCTTGCGCGTCTAAACGCAAAGACTGCTTCTCAAAAAACGATTTTTATTGAAAATTTAGATTGTGTCTTAGCAGGGACCTGCTGGGGGGCCTCCTCTGAAAATACGATCAACTATGAATGTCAAATCCAGTATATTCGTTGAAGCGCCGTCACCGTTAAGGTCGGCTTCGTCCGGGCAACTGGCAGGGTCACCTCCTCTGAATATCCGATCAACTATGAATGTCAGGTCAAGTACATTGGCATCGTTCCCGTCTCCGTTGGCATCACCTCTATTACCGATGCAACAGGAACCTAATTGTCCTCTGATTTCACCCGCAGGGAATGGACTTGAGTGGATATTAACATATAATTCTTCCTGAAGCAGGTCTATTACATCGGCCGACGACAGGTACCAGATATCTTCAATAGGACTGGTAGAGCCCGAAAAAGGAAATATGGGAGGACCGCTCGCGCATTGGAAACCGCGGTGAATATGCGCATCAATGGGCATGGCCACGTCATGAGTTACCACAATTGTCATTTCTTTACCGCCCGGCTTAAGGGTAGTAGAAGCTTCTCCGGAGGCTCCGGTATTGGTTCCGGCACATTCATTGGCCAGAGTATCACTCAGCTCAAAACTATATTGTACTTGTTTCTTTTCGATTTGTCCTCGGATTTCACCATCTGGAAATTCATCAGAATGAATATTTACATAAAGCTGAGCGTCAAGCAGGTCAGTTACGTCTGAAAACGTAATGCTGCTCCAGCTATCGCTGATTGGGCTGGTAAAGCCGGATAATGGAAAGACAATAGGCCCTGATATTCCCGGCAACCCAAGATGGATGTGGGCACCATTTGGGTTTGTTACGTCATGTTCCACGTATACATCCAGATTTTTTTGATCAGCACTAAGAGTAAAGACACCGAAACCCGTAGCAGGGCTGCCGCCTCCACCATATGATGAACTTCTGGAGATCTGAGCAATCAAAGAGATTTCCTGTCTTTCAATCTGTCCTCTGATTTCTCCAGCTAGATCCAAGTCAGAGTGTATGTTAACATAAAGGTCGCCCAGAAATAGGTCTTTGATGTCGTTAGTGTCCAATGCCCATAGTTCACTTATCGGGCTGTTGGCGTTGGTAAACGGGAAGATAATAGGTCCGGGTATCCCTGGTGCTCCCTTATGGATGTGACCGTCATTAGTAGTTTCCACATCATGGGTAACTTCTACAGAGAGCTCTAAACCATCACTGCTCAGTGTTACCACTGCGCAGCCGTTGGCAAAACTTCCGGTACCGGTGCCGGCAGCAGCTTGCGCTTCATCTAAGGTATGCACGAAGCGAATTGGCTCAGGTATAATTTGTCCGCGGAGTTCACCTGCAGGGAAAGCTGAAGAATGGATGTTGACGTATAGACTACCCGCGAAAAGAGCATTTACATCTGCTAATGACAGCGCCCAGCCTTCGCTGATGGGGCTGGTTGGTGACGAGAACGGGAAAACGATTCCTCCTGAAACGCAGGATACGGCTTTATGTATATGGGCGCCGGTTACAGACGCCACATCGTGAGTCACAAAAAACGACAGATTGGAAGAATCCGGGCTCAATATCGCCAGTCCAAAACCGCTGGCTCCGGTGTTGGTACCAGCGCAGTCAGCCGCAAACTCGTCATCAAGGATGAACGGGAACAGAGTTGGTTCAGATGGCGCAGGAGCCATAAATATGGTGTCTTTCATGATACCTGGGTGAACGGAACAAAGGTAAGGGAAGGGACCCGGACCATCGCCGGCAGTAAAAACGACGTCAAAAGGTACTCCGCTGGCAAGAATTCCCGAATTCCATGATTTGGGTGAACCGGTAACAGAAGTAGTTGTATGAACTCCGGACACCAGAGCCCACCTGACCGTGTCACCGGGACTGACAACTGTTTTAGTCGGGGAGAACATGAAACTTGATACGCCAATATTGTGGACCGTAGCATGCAATGGTCCGACTGCCAACAGCACTATTAATACTGTTAAGTAAAAAGTGAGGGCACTTTGAATTTGAGCTGTTTTTTTCATTTCCAACCCTTTCTTTGATATGTAAATTAGCGAAAATTACCAATCGAGCAGTGAGGTAGTACTCATTGAATAAATTATATCCCAAGATAATTGATTTTTTAATCTATGCAACACCGAAATTTGTAATATCCCGTTATTTGCTCTCTAAGAGGTCTAAGAAGCCTTTTAAGGACATGAATCGGGTGCGGCTCCTCCTCTGTAAATCACGTCTATAAGGAAAGTTAAGTCGAGTATTGTAGATATCCGCCCGTCGTTATTAATATCCGCTTCTTCGGGGCAGGGTGAAGCCGGCCCGCCTCGAAACATATCATCTACCAGATAATCCAAATCTAAGGTAGTTGCATTATTACCGTCACCGTCAAAATCTCCGCGCAGCCCTATACAGCAGGGAGGCGGGATATATGTGACAGATAGTATCGGCCGGCTGGTTTCATTTACATTATCTTTAGAGGCAAATCGCTTGGCAGTAAGCGTAGTATCTTCACTACCTGTCAAAACCCAACCGAAATTATTGCCGGGGTTGTCGAGCCAATCCTGAGCATCAACAACTAATTGGGGCGATGAACCAAACGTATATGAAGCTATTCCTCCAACTGTCGTCGAAGCACTTGCTGAGGGAATATAATCTCCACCGGCAGTAGTCCAAAGAATCGAATCATAAAATCGGTGCAGCCAGGTGGCATCGTTAGTCGTAGCAGGGGCTCCCATTCCTTCCCCAAAAGCTGCTTCTGATGTCCCTTCACCCCAATCGGCAACAAGCTTATGCAAAGAGACAGTCTGGTTTCCTGAAATAGTTTTGTTCATCGAAATTGTCAAAACGACCGATTGAATAGACGATCCGGCAGGTATTTTTTCGGCAATATTAAAGGCAATTAATCCACGCCTAATCTTAAAGCCGCCTCCCGCAGCAGTTTGTCCGACAAAAAAATGCTCGCCTGATCCATTACTTAAAGAGCCGGTGGCGGATTCATATAAGGTATTATCCTTGGCAGCTCCTATTTGCACTTCGACTGATTCAGAAGTGTACCCCGTAGAGGAAAATGCAAGAAAAGTCAGCAGTAATAGAAAAGTCAATTTTAGTTTGAAAAATAGAGCTTTTGTCATCATTGAAAAATTCTGTTTATCTAAATAGAAATCACGAAATACATGATCCATTAGGTATCTTAACTTGCCAAACAATCTGGCTTATCAATAGTTCCCTCATATGGCTATCTCATAGCTAATTCTATGTCAAAATATTCAATTATTGTCACTGGATTGTCACTCAATCGATAACGAATTTGGCCGATAATTAAAGAGAATTAGTCCCAGAATAAAAAAAGGAGCAGCCAAGATGAATTTCTCAGCCAAAAACATGGTATTATTGATAAGCGCTATGCTGTTGATTTCAGGCAGTTCAGTCGCTGCAGGGACTAACGCCTTCAATAATCTTTCGCAGCTGATGGATTCGGCCCGGGTAATGGGCGGCTCCACCTTTGCCCCCAAAGTGATGAAGAAGTCTGAACAGGAATTTATGAAAGCCCGGGAAGCGGTTCAATCAAATCGTAACCAAAAGACAATAAACAAGCATGTTGCCAAGGCCGCTGAGTTCGCAGAACACGCCCTCAAGACAACCGAAGTAGCCAAGCTTACGCTCAAAGAATATCTGCAGCCCAGAGAAAAAGCGATTGCCGCCAGAGCTGCGTCGCTGGTTTCTGAACTATACTTTAAGGCAGAGACTCGATTTATTAAGGCTACGGCAAAAGTCGAAAAAGGAGACGTCAAAGGCGGGCTAAAAGAAGCGGCCAAATCCTCTATGCTCTACGATAAGGCAGAAATAGAGGCTATCAGGAAATCAATTTTGGGCAGCGCCGATGCCCAGATTGCCAAAGCTAAACTGGATGGAGCCGACAAATTCGCATTAAGCACTTTTGATAAGGCCAAAATTGCCAGAACGAAATCAAACGCAATTATTTCAAATGACCGCTACGATAAAGAAACCGCTATAGCCGAAGCCAAGCGAAGTGAGTACGAAGCACGTCACGCCTCAAACATTGCGCTTTCAGTCAGGGCCCTAAACCGCAATGATCAGGCCTGGGAAAAACTGATGCTCATTTATGAAATACAGATGAACAGAATCGGAGCATCAATCGGGGCAGAGCATTTGCCGTTTGATAATGGTCCCATGGCCGCCGCCGACAGCCTCATTCATTATATAAATGCTATGCAGACAGATAACGATTTTCTGACCCGCTGGCTTTCGGCCATGGTAACGAAATTCGGCGATGAGCCCGAAGTCGCCAGCTCCGAGCGCTTGGTTGCCCAGCTGGATTCACACTTTGACAAACTTTTGACAAAACATGAAAAGGTATCAACTGAGTTAAAGCGCAAACGGAAAAAACTGAGCAGCCTTGAGACCGAAAATCAAAACATATCTGCTGAGTTAAGTGAAAGACAAGAGCACGATGAAAAGTACAGAAAAGCCAGGTCGCTCATTAGTCCTTCCGAAGGCGAAGTTTTGTTTAATGCCTCGAATGACATAGTCTTGCGCTTAAGCGGAATTTCTTTTGATGTTGGCAAAGCCTACTTGAAAGATTCGCATGTGCCGCTTCTGGAAAAAGTAAATGAAATCATCAAAATGTTTCCGGAGGCAAAGCTTATGGTTGAAGGTCATACAGATGCGACCGGCAACGCCAGCACCAATATGCTGCTTTCTGAAAAAAGAGCCTACGCCATTATGCAGTACTTGAGACAATCTTTGATGATTTCCGCAGGAAGGATCCGGTCAATGGGGTTTGGCTCAGACAAGCCGGTTGCCTCTAACAAGACCAGAGACGGGCGCGCAAAAAACCGCCGTATCGATATCATCATAATGCAGTAGCTGACGCCCGTTATTTATAAAATTTTATGATTTCTATTTAGCAGCAGGTGAAGTTCTTTCACCTCCTGAATTTGTTTCCACAATAGAATATCGAAGGTTTCGCCAACTTTAAGTTGGCTCAAGCTTCTCTTTTATGAAGAATCATTAAGTTGTCGCAGCAAAGTAGAGCTTGACAATACTACTTGTAGTCATATGATTACTGGTCGGACGGCACTTATATTGCAATGGATGCTGGCGTGAATATTGACTCAAAATGCTAAATGTTTAAATATATAATCAAAATAGGAATGATTAATTGAAGGCAAGAGGAGGAAATTATGTCCTTAAATTTGGGTAGTACTGCTCCTGACTTTGTTCAGGAAAGTACCGAAGGAAAGATCAATTTTCACGAGTGGCTCGGCGATTCATGGGGGATTTTGTTTTCGCATCCGGCAGATTTTACGCCGGTCTGCACGACCGAACTGGGTGCCGCCTCAAAACTCAAGAGTGAGTTTGAAAAAAGAAATGTCAAAATCATAGCATTATCGGTTGACTCGTTAGATTCTCATAAAAAATGGATTGAAGATATAAACCAGACTCAGGATACTACCGTGAACTTTCCGCTTATCGCAGACGCTGACAGAAAAGTTGCCACTTTGTATGGCATGCTTCATCCGGAAGCAAGCGAAACTGTTACCGTGCGTTCGGTATTTGTCATTGATCCTGATAAAAAGATTCGTTTAACTCTTACTTATCCGGCGCCAACCGGGCGTGATTTTAATGAGATTCTGCGGGTTATAGATTCGCTGCAGCTGACTTCGTATCATCAGGTGGCTACCCCGGCCAACTGGAAACAAGGCGGTGACTGCGTGATTCTTCCGTCGATTACTGATCCCGATGAATTGAAACAGAAATTTCCCAAAGGCTGGAAAGAAGAACGTCCGTATCTGCGCATAACGCCGCAGCCGGACATAAAGTAAAATTCGCGATCTAAAATTGGAAGCTTGTAGCTTAGAAACTTGCTTCTATCATCTGCCAGTCTATTTCTTCGTGGATATTAATTTTGGGGAGTTCGACTTTCTTTGAATCTTTGTATTTTTGACCCGAAGCAGTATTAAAAATTAAAACTCTGTCATCAGCTTGAAGCCAATTCTGGTTTTTCAAAAGTTCCAGCGCCCCCAGGCAGGCAGCTGTCTCAGGACAAATTGAGAGGCCGGTTTTCTCTGATGAAATTTTCGTCCATTCGTCAATCATCTTTTCGTCAACGGCTACGGCTGTGCCATGGCTTTCGTTTATTGCCTCCAAAATCATAAAGTCGCCAATGGCTGCAGGCACTCTTATACCCCAGGCTATAGTCTTTGCATTTTGAAAGGGCTTGGCGAATCGTTCTCCGCTTTTGAAAGCGTCTACTATCGGGCAGCAGCCATCTGACTGAACCGCTACCATTCTTGGCATTATTTCAGATTTTAGCCAGCCCAATTCTCTAAGTTCTTTGAACGCTTTCCACATACCAATCAAGCCGGTACCTCCTCCGGTAGGATAGAGAATGACATCAGGCAGTTTCCAGTCAAACTGCTGGGCCAGCTCCAGCCCCATAGTTTTTTTGCCTTCGATCCGATACGGCTCTTTGAGTGTGCTTATATCGAACCAGTCCATTTGATCTTTGCCTTCGCGAACAAGTCTGCCACACTCGTTTATTAGTGCATCAATAAGAAACACCTTTGCCCCAAATATCCCCGCTTCGTAGCGATTAACCATTGGCGTATCGGAAGGCATAAAGATGTAACACTCGATTTGGGCTTTAGCTGCATACGCAGCGAGGGCTCCGCCGGCATTTCCCGCAGTGGGTACCGCAACACGTTTGATTCCAAATTGTTTCGCCATGGAAATAGCCATAGCCATACCGCGGGCTTTAAATGAACCGGTAGGCAGGCGCGATTCATCTTTGATGTATAAGTTTTTTACACCTAGCTCATTTCCCAGACGCGGACAGTGAATTAGCGGCGTAATAGTTTCGCCTAAACTTACTATGTGAGCATCATCATTAACTGGCAGTAACTCACGATATCGCCAAAGACTTTGC
>JADFLZ010000273.1 GCA_022564135.1 Candidatus Zixiibacteriota bacterium | reverse complement strand
TCCGCGCTTCGGCATGGTTGGAAAACCGAATCGAATCGCCGCCGTTTAGCTCAGCTTTGAAAACTTCATTAAAAGATTCTCTATTGCTGCTGCTTTTGCCTGGCGGCTTTAAGCCGCCGGTCCGGTTGGCAATCTCTAAGAGATTTACGGGACGAGCTTGATTGCTTATTGGTATTCCATGTTCAGCTGACATATCTTTTCCTTTTATAAAAACATTCCATGTTTTTTATTAATCATCATCTTCACTTAATGACCCCGGCTCACCAACTGCCGAAATATCTCCCAGAGCTATATCTGAGCCGTTAACACGCAGGAAGGCGCCGCCGTCGCGATAGATAATTGCTTCGACTATACCTACCATAGACATGCTTGGAGAAAAATCCTGACCGCTGCCATCTGTAGCGATGATTTCAATAGCGTAATAGTCCTCGGACAGGCGATTGCCGCGCGTGTCGCGGCCGTCCCAGTCTACTGAGTGAGAGCCCGGTCCCAGTGAATCTCTGGTGAAATTAGCAACTGTTTCACCAGCATCATTGGTGATGATAAACCTGACCTGCTCGGCATATTCATCCATAGAAAAATTGATGGTAACGTCGCTGTCGGACTGCAGATACAAACCGCTATAATCAGCTTTAACTTCTTTTCCAATCAAGTTGGCAGCCATCATATTGTTAATTGACTGCATCTGCAGAAAGTCCCACTTAGCCGAAGTACTGATTCCTGAAGAAATTTTCTCCATCTGCTCCAGAGTCGCAAACTGCGCTAACTGTGCTATAAAATCTTCATCTGAAGCCGGATCGAGCGGATCCTGATAGCGAAGTTTTGTGACCAATAGCTGCAGGAAATCGTTTCGACCAAGTTCCTGCTGAGAGCCGGTCTTTATCGGGTTACCCCGTGTGTCTGTCGGTATCGGTGATATAAAACCCATATCGTTTCTCCTTTAGGCTAAGAGATTAACTCCGCCTGCTCCGGCGTATTGCGGACTTAAATTTGTCCGCGCTGACATAGCCGCCGGTTCATTACTTAGTAAATTTTCGTCCAGCCGGTTAAACTGCCTGAGCGCCTTTTGATTCTGCCAAGGCGCTTGCTGTTTGTCAGACATGTGACTGTTATGTGATTCGCTGCGCACATTTATTTCCAGATTTTCAACTTTGATATCAGCTGAAGCCAACTTCTCTTTTAACTGCGAAATCGAACTTTCCAGAATGATTTTTGCTTCTACTGTTTCAACTATCAATTTTGCTGAGAGAAGATTGTCCGTCATTTTCAGTTCCAGCCGGGCCGGTCCCAGATGGTCCGGTTCAATTCTTATCATTATGGTTTGGGTCTTTTGATTGGTGCTCAGCTTAAAGTTTTCAGGAAGTATAATTTTTACTGTTTCTGTAATATGACCGTCTGTGCTTGTTTTCAGCTGAGTTATCGTCTGCATATTTGACATATTGGTTTTGCCGGAATTTCCGGCATCATTGCCAAGACTATCGACGTTGCCAATTTTAAAGCGCGACTCTGATTTCAGTTCTAAGACCTTTTGAGCACTCGCCTCTTTTTCAATTACAAGTTCGTTTTGCTTTTTCATCATGTCACCGTTGGTCAATTTCTTTTCACCAACAGGAATTGCTTGCTCCTCAGAGACTTGTTTGCTTTCATTAACATTTGATGCACTCCCGCGATTTTCAACACTTGCTCTCTTAATATTTGAGCGGACAAAGCTTTCAATCTGCTCACTTCCTAAAAGCGAGAAAACTGACTCGGTTCCTGTTTTTTCAGGTTGTAGCTTATCGTTTATCAGTACTTCTTTGGCGTTGAGATTCTTAAGGTGGGCAGTAAGCTGCCTGTGTGGATCTTTCTGAAAATCAATATCAGACAGACCCGGCAGAAGCTCTGACTGCGATCGGTTGACAACCGCTTTAGGAGAGAACAGCTTCAGGCTGTCGTTATTACTATTATTAACATTTATAGTAATGGCGTGATTTTTATTTACGGGTTTTAATCGCAATATATTTTCAACTATTTCTGAATTTTCTTCCTGATTAAGATTGACCAGAGACATCTCTTTATTGTTTCCCGAAAGAAGCAGTAACTCGGTATCTGCTGTCGATGGTGCAAATTTATTAGAAAGCACATTAGCGGCCGGCAGATCTTTATTCTTCATTCCAGCAAAAACTTGAAGCGCCTGATCGGCATCGTCGGCACCAGCTATGGTGAAATTCATAATCTTCTGATTCGGAAGTGCTTCAATAAGTTCACCTTCCTGAACTTGCATTGATTGCCCCATCAAAGATGCAAACTCAAGATTTTCGGGTTCGAGCGAAAGCGAAGCCCCTTTCATAGATGCAGTCCCATTAGTTGTTGGTATCAGGCTGTCAAATATATTCATCGCTTTCGACTCCATTTTATTTCTCCGCCAATGTGATCATCTGTTTAGACAGATCCGCGGCTCGTTTGGGAGGTAAAAGCGACAAGACTATTGCTGCATTTTTGCTTTTCATGCGGGGTAAAAGTTCGACAACTATTTCATCTTCCAGATTGCGCATCAGTTGTGCCACAGCCTGGGGATCCATGCTATCGTAGAGCTTGGCCAGTTGATTTATTCTGGACGACTCTGCTTGTTCTATTCTAAGAAGTTTCTGAGAAACTTTGCGGTCCACTTTTTCTAATTCTCTCTGTTTCAATTCCAGAGTTCTTTCGCGCTTAGCCAGCTTATGTTTTTCTTTGGCCAGCCAGTTGGCACCATCGGTGGAATCCTGAATGGACATTGACCCGTCCTGGGTCATCATTTCATCAGGTCCCGGCACATAATCAAGAATGGCCAGGTTTTCCATCATTTTTGACAGCATCGATTCGTCTTCGTCCTCTGCAGCTACTTTCCGGTTGGCTGACATTTTCGGCTTGGTTTCTTTCTTAGCATCTTTCCTTACTTCTGCCGATTCATGCGTTGCTTCAGATTCGCTGACTGACGCATTATCGCCGCCAATCATCATGAGTGTGCCAAAAGCGACCAGGGCCATGACAACTACAAAGCCTACCCCTAAAATCAGCCACTTCATTGCGGCTGTCCTGCTGGCTTCATTAAATCCGTATGTTTTCGCATTCCATTTTCTGACATAAATAGTCCTTGGCGATAGTTCGCCGAGCATAGATATAGCAGCAGCCGTGCCAATCTACTCTAATGCGGGTTAAGCTATTGGTGACTTGAGAGTTAAGCGGACAAACGGCAACTCTGGACATCTATTAGGAATGCGCTTAAAAGAAATGTTTTCCAGAAGAAGTAGGAAAAAAGTGAGCTTTTGGTAATAAAATCAGAAGTCTGCCGAAATCAATTTAACTCTGAAGAATCCCCTCAAGATACTCACTGGTTGAAGAGGTCACTTTGAAATTCAGCAGCGATTTATTCCTGCCTGTTTCAGCCGGAAGTTTTGCTTTTAGAAAGTTGTCAGAAATTCCCCAGAGTGGACCGTTTCCGTTTGATTTATGCTGCGGAATCAGTTCCAGAACTTGGCCAATCTGTCTTTTAAGAGAATCATGTTTAAGCTGTTTTGAAATTTCAGACAGCTCTAGATTACGACTTCGAATGACTTTACTCTCTACTTTATCGTTAATAGCAGTAGCTTTGGTGCCGGCTCTATCTGAGTAGCTAAAAACGTGCAAATAATCTAAAAGTCCCGATTCCGCCAGTTTTCTGGTCTGACTATAGTCTTCATCGGTTTCGCCCGGAAAGCCGACAATCACATCCGCCCCTATAATAGTATTCGGCTGTACTGCTTTGATTTGCTCCGCTCTTTGAATGTAGGCTTCTCTATTATAAGGTCTCTGCATGAGTTTCAAGATTCGCGACGAGCCTGACTGCAGCGGCAGATGCCAGTGCCGGCAGATTCTTCCGCCGTATTCTTGATAGAGCTCAACTAAATCCGGCCCCAGTGTCTGGGACTCTATAGATGACAGACGCAGTCTGTGCAAGTTTGTCTGCTTTAGTATATGACGGCAAAGAGCAGCCAGATTTTTGGCGGCAAATTCGGACTCAACATCTTTGTACT
>JADFLZ010000272.1 GCA_022564135.1 Candidatus Zixiibacteriota bacterium | reverse complement strand
GCGCCATCTGGTTTTACCGGTTCGTATTTTTATGACCCTACTACCGATGCACTTTCTCTCGGTCTCGATGACACGCTTGTTCTTTCAGACGGCGTTTACTACTTTTCTTCGATATTTCTGAATCAGGGTGCCAGTCTGCAAATAGCCCCGGGCGCGAATGTACAGATTTATATGACAGATAATATGACTCTTGGCCAGTATTCATCAGTAAATCCCGGCGGCTCCGCCGCTGATCTCACTATATTCTCGCAGGGCAGTACGCTAAGCATCGGTCAGCATACTGAGTTCACCGCCGCCTTTTGGGGACCAACTACAAATGTTTACGTGGAACAGAACACGAGTACTTATGGCTCTGTGATAGCCAGGTCAGTAAGAATTGCCAATAGCGCCTGCATTCATTTTGACCGCAGCCTCTTGAAATTTGTTACAATAGAGATTGAGCGCATGGACATAGTCGCTTGGCGGCAAATGTAAATTATGTGCCTTAACTTTACGAAGGGTTGAATTGTTATGATAGCAATAAAATATATCAATAAAGTAATTGCCTCGCAAAGAGGCACTGCCATCTTAATAGTGATGGCACTTATTGCCATGCTGACAAGCGTGGCCATTATGTCTGTCAACCGCTCCACGACTGATATTGATCTGTCATTTAACTCGCTGAACGAAGACAAGGCGTTTTATGTAGCAGAAGCCGGCGCGCAGAGAGCATTGGCAGAAATGAATAATGATAATGCCTGGAGAACCGGTTTTTACAAGCAGATCTTGGATGGCGGTTACTACAATATATCGCTGGTTGATTCTCTGACAGATTCTACTCTGGCAGATTCAATAATATTGAGTGCCAAGGGGTATTTTGACCAGTCAATTTCAAACCTTGAAGTCTGGATAACGCCCGTCTATTATTATCCGTATCGATACGGAATGTTCGCCGGTCAGAACCTGAACATTGCCAGGAACGCCTGCGTAGACGCTTATAACTCTGATTCGGGTGACTATGCCACCACCCAGATTCCCGACGACGGTGACATTGGTGCAAATGGTAACATAAATATTGGAAAATTCGTAACGATTGGCGGCGATGCTAATACTGCGCTTGGCGGCTCGTTATTTGTTGATGTGGGGTCTACAATATTGGGAGATACATCAACCACGAAGGACTCTGTCAGTCTGGACATGATTCCGCAGTCGGAATACGACTGGGCCAAGACTGTAAGCAATGCGCCGGCCGGACTTTCCGGAACGGATTATACTTATGACGCTACTACTCAAACACTTACTACTGGACAGTCAGGAAACGTCGTTCTTCAAAGCGGAGTATATTACTTTTCTTCAATTTCACTCGGAAAGTTATCGACTCTAACTCTCGCGCCGGGCGCCAAAGTCACCATCTATGTCGATAGCAATATTACTTTCGGTCAAGGTACTACGGTGAATGATGGCGGCTCACCAAGGGCTTTGGAAATCTTTTCACAATACGGATCACTACAATTTGACCAGGATAATACGTTTTATGGGACATTTTATGGCCCGAACGCTGATATTTTCTATGACCAGACAACCCAGGTATACGGATCTTTAATTGGCAATTCCCTCACGCTTGATAGGAACGCCTGTTTTCATTATGACCAATCCCTCTATGAAATAAAGGGCCGTTCAACCGGCGAGATGGAAGCTGTGGCCTGGAGACAGCAATGATTTTTTAGGGAATGAACTAAGAGAAAATCAGAAATCGGGAGTTGGATGAGATGGAGCAGAGCAGATTTAAGATATCTACGATAAATCAAAAGGGCAGCGCTATTTTAATAGTCATAGCGCTGATAGGCATGCTGACAGGCGTGGGAATTATGTCGGTTGACAGAGCCACCACTGATATTGATTTAGCTTTTAATCAGCTGCAGGGCGACAGAGCTTTCTACATTGCCGAAGCCGGATTGCAGCGGGCTATAGCCGAACTTAGAAAAGACGATAGCTGGCGGGTCGGTTACTACCGGCAGGTTTTAGATGACGGCTACTATACCACATCAATTATAGATTCAACAATTAACCCGGCTCTGGGTGATACTCTGGTTATTCAAAGTCTCGGCTATTTTACTAAAGCAGAAGTCAACTTAGAGATGTGGGTAACGCCCGAACAGTTGAATCCGTTCGCCTACGCGCTTTTTAGTGAGTCTGGTATTGCCATGAGACAAAGCGCCTGTACCGATTCATATAATTCTGATTCAGGGTCTTACGCCGTTACTGTGGTTGCTCTGCTGGGTAATATTGGCACCAACGCTACTGTCACTTTGAGCCAGGATGCAACGGTTGGCGGGGACGCAATTGTAGCAGTCCCGGGAGGAATTAGTTTTGGCCAGAGTGCCCAGGTTTTAGGAGATACTATAACCGGCGCAGACTCGCTTGACCTTAACATTATCTCTGATTCGGAATATGTCTGGGCGCAGACGGTAAGCATTGCTTCTGCAGGACTTTCGGGAACAAATTACACTTATAATTCAATCAACAATACGCTTAATGTAAAAGGGAACGGTAATGTTCTCTTAGCAGACGGCATTTACTTTTTTACACAGATAGATTTAAAACAAAACGGCCAGCTTAATATCGCTCCGGGCGCGACTGTTACAATATACTTAACCGGTAATTTGAGTTTGTTTCAGGATGCCAGTATGAACTCAGGCGGGGCGCCGTCATCTCTTATCATATTCTCCAGAGGCGCTAAGTTTTCGATGTTTCAGGATAGCCAGTTTTATGGTGCTTTCTACGGACCGAACGTAGTTTTTAAGGGCAGGCAGGATATGGGCATGTATGGCTCAATAGTGGCCGGAAATATTACAATGTTTCAGGATGCTTGTTTTCACTACGACCGTAACCTGGGCAGCTACACCAAGGGAACTACCGGAAAAATAAACGTCATCGCCTGGCGGCTGCAGTAAGCTTTACATGCAAAGAGCTTGTTGATACCGGAAAGTTTCTCTAAAAAGTCACCCTTCGACCCCGGTCGGGACTGACGCAGGCTCAGGATGACTTTTGAACAACGTTATTTTATCGTATTGAATTACAACAAATCCAACACGAAATCAAACAACACCCTGGTCAAGCATGGCGTCGGCAACTTTGATAAAGCCGGCAATGTTGGCGCCATGAACATAATTTCCTTTGGTGCCGTACTTGTCGGCAGCCTCCACGCACGATTTGTGAATACTTTTCATGATTTTTTTTAAGCGGCTATCAACTTCTTCTCTCGACCAGCCGAATCTGAGAGAGTTCTGCGACATCTCCAGTCCCGAGACAGCCACGCCGCCGGCGTTTGAGGCTTTGCCCGGCGAGTACAAAATGCTGCTACTCAAGAATTTCTGCACGCCTTCGTAATCGGTCGACATGTTGGAGCCTTCGCAGACAAGTTCTATGCCGTTGGACATCAGGTTGTCGGCATCTTTACCTCTGATTTCGTTTTGAGTAGCAGAGGGGAAGGCACAGTTGGCTTTGATTGACCAGAGCGGGTTGTGGTCGAGGCTTCGGTCTGAGGCTTTGAACTCTGAGCTTTTAAATTTATCGGCGTATTCGTTTATTCTGCCGCGCCGGACATTTTTTAGTTCTTTGATGAATGACAATTTTTCAGTGTCAAATCCGGCTTCGTCATAGATGAATCCGCTCGAATCTGACATCGTCAAAACTTTGGCGCCCATTTCAATAAGTTTCTCAACTGTATATTGCGCTACGTTGCCTGAGCCGGAGACCAGACAGGTTTTACCCGAAAGCGAGCCGCCATTTTGTCCGACCATTTCGGAAGCAAAATAAACCGAGCCATAGCCGGTTGCTTCAGTTCGCATCAGTGAGCCGCCCCAGCCGATGCCCTTGCCGGTCAATACTCCAGTGTATTCATTGCGTAGTTTTTTGTATTGCCCGAAAAGAAAACCGATTTCTCTGCCGCCGACCCCGATGTCACCGGCCGGAACATCCGTGTTGGGACCGATATGACGAAAGAGTTCGTTCATAAAACTCTGACAGAAGTGCATGACTTCGTTATCGCTTTTCCCTTTGGGATT
>JADFLZ010000271.1 GCA_022564135.1 Candidatus Zixiibacteriota bacterium | reverse complement strand
TTCTGGTTACCGGCTGGGAAGCCGGTCTGCCGGAGTCTGAGCTGCGTCAGGCAGGTATTACCGAAGTCCTCTATAAGCCGTTTCGGATAGAGCAGCTTACCAATCTGGTTAAAGCCTCTATGGCCGAAAAAACCGCATAAAATCTTTCTATTTTCGTCCATTCTAAAGAAAAAGTCATTGATACCGACATTTGGGGCATGGTTAAAAGTGTGTCAAATAAGCTCCGTGGCAAGATAATTGAACAAATAAAGAATGACAGCAATCTGCTTTCTATGCCGCAATCTCTTTATCAGATATTGAACGAAGTAGACAAAGAGGATTTTTCTCCCCAGAAACTGGCAGAAATCATCAAAACAGACCCTGCTTTGACCGCCCGGATTTTGAGTCTGGCAAATTCTACTTTTTACCAGAGATTTGCCAGGACTACAACAGTTAACCAGGCGGTATCCGTATTAGGAGTATCCACTGTCAAATGTCTGGCCCTGTCTACGACTGTATTGAAGCCGGAATTAATTGAAAAAAACTCCGGAATCAACCCGAAGGAATTTTTTACTTACGTTCTGCTAAATGCAGCTACTGCTGAGTGTTTGGCCAGGGAGTTGAAACTTAAGGCTTCTGAAGAAATGTTCATAATTGGACTGTTGAATGATATTGGCTTGATATTTTTGGTTCATCACTACCCCTCTAAGTATCGCCAGGTTTTGTCATTAAATGGCGAGGCAAACTCACTCCGCTCTGCAGAAATCGAGATACTGGGAATCGACCATTATGAAATAAGCCACCTTCTGGCCAAGAAATGGCACCTTCCTGAAGATATGGCAAATTCGATCGGTTGCCAGAATATCGAAAATTCGTCCGTAAAAGTCAAAAAAATGCAGGCAGCGATCGAGCTGGCAGGTCTTATGAATCCTGAAAACTTTTCTGGATTTGATTTTCCCCTTGAAGACCGACTGGCCAAGGTCAACCAGGCTGCAAATAAACTCGCACTAACCACTGACCAGATGGATTCAGTTACCAGCAAACTGATGTCCAGTGCAATTGAAGCGGCTGAGCTCATGGGAGTTGATATAGGCAGTATAGAAGATCTACTTGCAAAGGCCAATCAGGAAATCTGGAAAGCATATTTTACCATTGAGCAGCTATTCAGAATCCGGCAGAACTTAAATAGCAAACTTCTAAAAGAAGAACATTACCGGGGCGCTCTGGAGGCAAGAAGTGCTGCCATGGCGACATTGTTTCATTACATAAATAATGCAATTACCGGCGTATATGGCCGTTCTCAACTGATGCGCCAACGCAATCAAAGCGGCCAATCTGAAATTCTTCTGAAGAATCTCGATAAAGATCTAAACATAATTGACAAATCAATTCAAAAGATTGTTGCTGTCCTGGAGGAAGTCAAAGAGATATCTCATATCGAACAGGATAAGCTGACCGGCTGTAACGAAGCGATGAATTTGGATGATAGAATTCACGACCGCATATCGAAAATGGAAAAAGAGCAAAAGTGGTTTGTCGAGGCAAATAAAGAAAACGCAACTTCGGGCTGATATTCCCAAAAATCGCGCAAGTTTCTTCATTTCTATCAATTGACCCCTGACAGATAATTGGCTATCTAACAGATTATTATGTTACAATTCTTGACAGCGGGAGAGTCTCACGGTCCCCAATTGACCACTATTCTTGAGGGCTTCCCGGCCGGGTTCCCCATAGACATTGAACAAATTAATTTTCAATTAAGCCGCCGCCAGAAAGGCTACGGGCGCGGGGGGAGGATGAAGATTGAAAATGACCGGGCAAAAATTCTCTCAGGTGTCAGAAACGGCATAACACTGGGAGGACCGATTACCCTGGTCATTGAAAATAAGGACTGGCCTAACTGGCAAAAGATAATGGACCCGATTGAGCCGATAGCCGAAGACCTGAATCTCAAGGAAAAACGTCTGGCTTACGAAACAACCGCTCCCCGCCCCGGGCATGCCGATCTTAGCGGCGCTATCAAATGGAACCAGCAGGATATGCGCAATGTACTGGAAAGAGCCTCAGCCAGAGAAACGGCGGCGCGGGTGGCAATCTGCTCCATTCCCAGACAATTTTTGGAAAAGTTCGGGGTGAAGTTTGCTGCTCATGTGGTTCAGATAGCAGACGTAAAACTAGAGGCCGGCTACGATATTTCAAATTTAGACAGTATCATCGAAACAACTGAAAAATCAGAAGTCCGCTGTCTTGACTTTAAGACCGAAGAAAAAATGATAGCGGCCATCAGAGCTGCCAAGAAATCCCGCGATTCCGTGGGAGGAGTAGCCGAAATCATAATACGCGGTCTGCCGGCAGGACTGGGAAGTTTTTCTCAGTGGAATAATCGCCTTGACGCCGGACTGGCACAGGCGATGGTTTCAATTCAGTCGGTTAAAGGCGTAGAAATCGGACGCGGCTTTGAGAACGCCGGACTGCGCGGTTCAGGAGTTCACGACGAAATTTATTATGAAAAAAACTCCGACCCAAAAAAGAAAGATTTTTATCGCAAAACAAATAATGCCGGCGGACTTGAAGGCGGTATTACCAACGGTGAAGATATAATAATCAGGATAGCTTCAAAGCCACTTTCAACCCTGAACCAGCCGCTTAAGACAGTCGACGTCAAGACTAAGAAACCGGTTGAAGCCATGGTCGAACGTACCGACAACTGCGTAGTGCCGGCTCTGTCCGTTATCTGCGAGGCTATGGCTGCTTATGTTATCTGCCGGGCCTTTTTAGAAAAATTCGGCTGCGATAATATGGCCGAGATTGAAAGAAATTTTGCCTCCTATCTGGATACTCCTCTCTAAGTTTCAAAACTGAAATCATCAGCTTTCTTGCCAGAGCATACAAATTTGTTTAGGTTTCTCAGAACATAAGGAGAATCTAATGAATTTCGAATGCACTCATGGCGAGCTTTATGATATCGATGTTGACACTCTGGTAGTTTTTACTGCCTCCTACTCTAAACTAAGTAACAAACGACTCGTCGAGCTTGACCAGGTCACCAACGGCAGTTTAAAACTTCTTTTGTCCTCTAAAGAATTTACGGGCAATGCCAATCAAACAGCGGTGTTGTATAAACCCGAAGGTGTCACAGCTTCGCGGGTGCTTTTAATAGGGCTGGGTGATAAGAGAAAAATAAATCACGACAGTTTCAGAAAAGCTGCCGGTATATCTTCACGCCATAAGGCGGTTACTAAAGAAAAATCACTGGGCTTTTATTTTGACGGATTTTCCTCGCCTGAATATTTTCAAGCCGCCGCCGAGGGATTCTTGCTGGGTGGTTTCAAGATGCTGGATTACAAAACGACCAGCGAGGCTAAGAAAAAATCAGCAGTTAATAACTGCACTTTTGCAGTTACCGGAAAGAAAGACTTAAAGAAACTCCAAAAAGCAGTTACCAGGGGCCAGATAATCGCCGAAGGTCAGCTTTTAGCCAGACGCCTCAGCTATACGCCGGCCAATGATCTGACACCTCAGATACTTGCCCGACAGGCAGAAAAACTGGCCAAAGAACATAAACTTAAATGCACGATTTTAGGAAAACCGGAAATCATAAAAGAGAGAATGGGTGCGCTGCTATCGGTCGCTCAGGGCTCAGCTGAGCCGCCTCGTTTTATAATTTTGGAATACAAAGGCGGGGCAGCTAAAAAAGCGCCGATTGTACTGGTTGGCAAAGGCGTGACTTTTGATTCCGGCGGCATATCTATTAAGCCCTCGCTAAATATGCACGAAATGAAACAGGACATGACCGGAGCGGCTGTAATGCTCTCGACAATCGTCACCGCCGCCAGACTGAAACTTCCGCTTAATATAGTAACTTTGATTCCTTCAACTGAAAATATGCCTTCCAGCAAGGCCGTCAAACCGGGTGACATTATCAAAACCCGCAAAGGACTGACTGTCGAGATTATTAATACAGATGCCGAGGGGAGACTGATACTTGCTGATGCTTTGGACTATGCCACCAAGTTTAAGCCCGAAGCAGTAATAGATATTGCAACTCTAACCGGTGCGGCCTTGTATATTTTGGG
>JADFLZ010000016.1 GCA_022564135.1 Candidatus Zixiibacteriota bacterium | reverse complement strand
GTTACTATCAAATCATCGAAACGTGGCTTCCATAACTTATAGTCATTCTCGTACAATTCTTTCAGGGATAAGCGCTTTATCTGTCTTGATGTGATGCTCTTAAAGGTTTGAACAAATTTTGAAAGATTAAAAATATCATGAAATCCAAGTAAAAGGTGAATATGACTTGGCATAATCACATAACCTATAAAGCTCATCTTAAATAGTGATTGGGTGTTTTGAAGTTCTTTGATGACAATACTCGCAACTGTTTCTTTAGTTAATATCGGTCTCCACTTGAATACTGTTGTAGTAACAAAAACGATTGCTGGTCCGCTGATATCTAATCTTTTTCTAACTACCATACGATAATTTCTTTCATAAGAGAGACAGAATCAATACTATTTGGATTGGGGCAGACCCTTCGACTTCGCTCAGGACTATGCGAGGGCGTCTGCCGCCCACAAAATAGTCCCGTGTAGACGCGGGGTGGGTTCCCGTGACCACGCTATGGTTTATACTTGAATGTATCAATTTTGAATAATCCCCAAAATTCATTTATCTATTCATGGCGGAGAGGCAGGGATTCGAACCCTGGGAGCCCGCGAAGGCTCAACGGTTTTCGAGACCGCCCCGTTCAACCGCTCCGGCACCTCTCCACAAACAAAGTTTGATTTTCTCCGGCGAATAAATAAGCCTCTTAAGAACAAAATGTAAAGTGTTTAGAAATCACGGCCTATTCCCCCCGGTAAAACTCCCCTTTTTCTGCCATGGCGTACTGATTTTCGATTAATTTATTAACTAATCCGTAGCGCGGACGCACTACCTGAAATACAACAAACGACAAAATTACCATGAACATTGTTTCTTCGAATCTTCCGGTCAGGAAAAAATAGATTAGTCCGTAGAGCGAGATAGCGGCGACCAGCATAAAGACCGGCCGGCAGATTTTCGTTAAACCCAGCGCCAGGTCGGTCTGGAATGTTTCTCTTCGGCGAATCATCGGCTTGAGCAGCAGCTGCTGTCGCCACCAAAAAGCAAAGGCTCCCTGCGTGGCGCCGAATGTCAAAAAAATATAAAAGAGAGTGTTGGCGAAGTCCCCAATGTTATTAGCAGGATGATAGCGCTGCTCATAGAAATAGCAAGCAAGCAGCAGCCCCATTGGAATAATAATATTCGACATCATCCCAAAATAAAGAGACTTATTCATTATGCGGAAAAGTTCTATACTGTCGCCGTTAAAATCTTTTTTCACTTTTTACTCAATCTGTTGATAAAATTATCGAATCTAACACGCATCGGCCAATGCACCACCGACCAGCCTATGCCAACCGGATAGAAATATAAGGCCTTTAACATGTCGCCTGAAAGTAAATAAACTACGAGACCATAAATGTATATGGCTTCGATAAACGAGAACTTTATTAGAGAAAGCATAAAAAAGAGAATTGCCGGATTTTTATTTTCGGAATTTTCCTTTTGCCAGTTTTGAATTTGTATTCTTGATATCAATGGTATCAGCAGTGGCTGAATCATGCCGACTATCAGCAAGATAAGCAGCGCTATTTCGATTTCGCCGCCGGATTGTTTTGGAGGACTAACTACGAACATCAGTGCCAGTAAAACCAAAGGCATAATTACGAGCATGGCAAAGGCTATCATTCTAATAAGACTTAGCTGCTTTATATTCTTTGCCTCTCTAAAATTCAATTTATCCTGTCCTTCTGCATTCTAATCTGCTTAAAAAACTGCTTCATCATCTCTGAGATTTCATCAGACAAAATTCCGCTGACAACTTCTATGCGGTGATTAAGTTTTTTCTCAGTAGGAACATTGAAAATAGAACCACAGGCTCCGAATTTCGGATCGCTGGCGCCAAAGACGATTCTTTTGATACGTGATAACATGGCCGCCCCGGCGCACATAGTGCAAGGCTCGACAGTCGAAAAAAGGTAGCAGTCTTCCAGCCGCCAGTCACCTATATGATTAAATGCCGCAGACAGCGCTATCATCTCGGCATGGGCGGTAGCATCTTTGAGACGTTCGACTTGGTTATACCCGCGCCCGATGATTTTATTATGGTGAACCACCACCGCGCCGATGGGAACCTCGTCCGCTTCAAAAGCTTCACTGGCCTGCTGAATTGCCAGGCGCATATAATCTGCATACTGGTCAGATTGCATAAAAACAATATAAGATTATTGAAGAATGCGGACAATCGAATTTCTGTCGGCTATTTGCAGTCTATTTTAGTAAGCGCAGCGCTATTTCATCGGCCAGAAAAAAACCCTCATCAGACAGACGTAGTCTGCTTTTTTCATCAATTAACATACCTGCTTCTATTAGCTTTTCATATTCTTTGATGTCAATACGCTCATCAACCGGTAAACCGAACAACCGTTCGAATGTTTCGCGGTCCAGACCGTTTCTCAATCTCAATGATGAAATGATTGTTTCGTCGGCACGGTCCAGTAGTGCCGGTTCGTTTAATATTCTGGGTGTTTTATTTTGCCTGAGCGATTCAATATATTTCGGGATGCTTTCCACGTTAGCATAACGGCGTCCGTTTATGTATGAATGCGCCGACGGTCCCAATCCGATTTGTTCTTCCCCCTGCCAGTAGTTAAGACTATGCCGGCAGGCGTTTCCTTCTTTTGCAAATGAGGCTATTTCATAATGTTCGAATCCGGCAGAGACAAATTTATCGCAGCCAATCTGGTACATGGCGCTGACCAGGCTGTCGTCAGGCATAACGACTTTGCCTGAATTGACTTCGGCATAAAGCTGCGTGTCTTTTTCAAGGGTCAGCTGATAAAACGAAATATGTGGCGGTGCCAGATCTACTAACTGTGACAAATCTTTTTTTAGCATGGCGCTGGTCTGACGCGGCAAGCCGAACAGAAGATCAACTCCGTAGGACTCAAACTCCAGCACATTGGCGAAGTAAACCGCTTCTTGAATCTGATGAGGCGTATGTCCCCGCCCGATAGACCTGAGCAGGTCGGGGTCAAAAGTTTGAATTCCAAAATTAGGACGGGTGACACCCAAATCCTTTAGTGCCGCCAGATATTCCTGACTTACCGAATCCGGGTTGCACTCTATTGAAAATTCTATGTCGTCTGCGATATCAAAAACTTCCCTGACTGTTTCTAGCCAGTTTTCGAGCAGGTCGATTTTTGCAAGTGAGGGCGTACCGCCGCCTATGAAGATTGTTTCGATTTTTGTGTTTGGGAATTCTTCTGCGACCAGTCTGGTCTCCGTAATTAGAGAGTCAAACAAGGTTTGTTCGTCTGATTTATTATAGAGCGATTTAAAATAATCGCAGTAGTTGCAAAGATACGGACAGAACGGATAATGTAGGTATAAGCCGGCTGGCATGCGCTAAAGCGAGGCGCCGATACGTTCCCAGCGCACGTGCGTGGGAAAGCTGGCTATGCCATAGCCGAGCCAGTGTACGGCATCTATGATGTATGGAAAACCCCAGCCGGGTGGATCGGGATCCGGTTCCCAGGACCAATAGACAAATACAGTCTTGCCTAATATATTTTCCTCGGGAACTCCGCCCCAGAAACGGCTGTCGCGGCTGTCATCACGATTATCTCCCATTACAAAGTACTCTCCCCCGGGAACTCTGTAAGGTCCGAAATTATCGCGGAATGACAAATCAGCCGGGACAATTTTGCGGTCGGTGTTTTTGGAGTGCAGCGGTATTTGCGCTACCTCTCCGTCGACATACACAACCTTGTCCGCTATCTGAACTTCCTGACCGGGACCGGCTATAATCCTTTTGATAAAATCTTTCTCTGGATTATTGGGATACTGAAAAACTATGAGGTCCCCAATCTCCGGTTTGCCGCCGTATTGGTAGGCCAGCTTGTTGACGAAAATATAGTCGCCTTCAAAAAGTGCATCTTCCATAGAAGACGAGGTCACTTTGTAAGCTGAGACTACAAAAATCCGCAGCAAAATAGCCGCAACCAGAGCGATAATGCCGGTTTCGACATACTCGCGCCAGAGTGGTTTGCGTGGGCGGAATCTTAGGACTTTGCGGGCTTCGCGATCGGTCTCTTCCCGCTTAAAATCCTGAATCAGATAATCTTGGTCCATACCTATCGGTTATCGGTTATGCCTGTCAGGTGCTTTAGCCCTGCAGGCGTGGTATTTTTAGCCTAATTTAGGGCTGTTATGGGCTAATAACAACCACCCCGTTTCGATTTGGAACATATCGCTCTTTCTTGTCATTCCCGAGTAGTCGGGAATCCATCCCTCAATCATGATCGCAGTTGACATTTGAGTCTATTCTTGCCAGCTTACAATATCCAAATCGTAGGAGATATCTATGCGGGCTGTAAAAACAATTTTATCAACCAGCATTCTGCTAACTTTGCTCAGCTGTTCACTCTGTGGTTGCAATTCTGAAAAAGGAACAACGCAGTTTACACGAACGGACATTACAACATTAGAGAACATACCTAAAGAAACGGATACTCTTGCTCTAATTCCTGGAGTTGAACGTACAGCCCCTCCAAATCACTGGATATTTAGCAGTGGAGCAAGTTTTGATGAGAGCTATCAATGCTTGATAGATAGCCATCTCTTTTTATTAGCCAAGGACTCGGATGGAATTGTCAAGTTCGTTATGACAGAAGACACTACACTAATAACTCCTGAAGGAATATACGTTGGCATGCCCATTGGAAAGGCATCAGAATTGGCTAATAGCGAAATTTTCTGCGAGCCGGGGTGGGCTTGTCTTGTCCAGTTGCCCTGTGGATGGATTACGGCAATAATGTATGTAAGCGAAGATCGAAAAATCATTAGCCCAGATGTAGAAATCCAGTTTCTTTTTAACAGATATAGGGAATATTAGAAGCTGATTTTGCGCAACCTGAATTACTAGTCCAAAACGGCTGTCAATTTCTTACTTGCCCCTTGTCACTCAATACATTAGCCTTAAACCCTATTATGGATAATATTTCAACAAACAAACTGGTTATAGCTGTAATCGCCAATGTCATTCTTGGCGTTATTTGCGGCTTGTATTTGCCTGGCCTGATGCTGGCGCTCTCTTTTGTAGGACAAATCTATGTTAATATCCTGCAGATAATCTTTATTCCGCTGGTGGCGGCCGCTATTATTAGTGCGGTTTCAGCATACACAGATGGCCGGCAAAGAGGCCGGGCTATTCTGGCCACGCTTTCGTTTTTTGCGGCAACTTCGATTGTGGCCATAATTATCGGCCTGGTGACTGTATCGATTTTTCAGCCGGGAGCAGGAGTCTCCACCGGAGCCGCTTTTATCCCCGAAGAGATAGCCTCGGTGCCGATAAGCCAGACACTTGGCTTTTTTGAAGAATTAATACCACTTAATATGGTAAAAGCCGTGATGATGGGCAAATTCCTGGGCTGGATAATTGCCCTGATAGTTGTCGCCTCGGTTTTAGGCGGACTGGGCCGAAATGCAGCACCAGTCACCAAATTCTTTGAGACAATTTATATGATAGCGCAGAAACTTTTGCACTATCTCATAATAGCCACTCCCTTTGCTATTTTCTTTATAGTCGGTGCGGTTGTTGCCCGAAACTCCGGATATCTGCCGGAGCTGGGCGGCAGTCTGCTGAAACTATCGCTGACACTTATGACGGCGTTTTTGGTGCATGCTCTGATAGTTATCCCGCTGCTGCTCAAATTTTTTGGCGGACGCTCACCTATCGAGTATTTCAAAAATATTTTCCCGGCCCTGGCTACTGCCTTTGCTACAGCCTCCCCCACTGCAGCGCTGGCAATTACTTATGAAAACAGTCTCGAACGAAATAATATCGACAGCCGCTCGGCAGCGCTGGTACTTCCCCTCGGTACCAGCCTTAATGTCGACGGCCGCGCTATGTATGTGGTTATCAGCGCCATGTTCATTGCTCAAGTTTATAATGTAGAACTGGGCCTGGCCGGCACTCTTTATCTGGCCGCCGCCGTATTTTTGTTTTCGCTGGGAACGGCTACTGTGCCCTTTGCGGGAATGATGACTCTTGCCCTTGTTTTTGACGCCGCCGGATTCCCCAATGCGGCCTATGCCGGAATCGGCTTAATCTTTGCAATCGACTGGTTTTGGGGACGTAAGTTTGCGGCACTTGATGTCTGGTCGGATACGGCAGTAGCGGCAGCAGTCGAAGAAGTAAGTTCAACTGCCATATTTCAAAAGAAATCTCCAAAACCAAGGCGCACAGAATCAGAAAGAAGCCGCAGGCCATTTGGCGACAGCCGGACGGATTCCAGAAGGGATGACCGAAATCAAGGTGATTACCGCCGAGACAGCCGGCAACCAGAGCGCACCAGAAAACCTCTGGTCAAAGCTGACGCACGGACAGCTGACAGAGGCCGCCTCAGACGACCCGCAGCACCGTCTCCATTTGAACTGAAAACGGAGAGGTCAAGAGCGTTTGACCCCGAAACAGCCAAAGCCCGCGACCGGGCGCCGTTTGAAGCTGCACAAAGAGATGAAGTTTCCACTTCAGAATCTGCCCGCCAGATGCGCGAAAAAATCAGCTATACTCCCAAAGATAAAAAAGAGAAAAGAGAAATCTCTTCCAGAGGGAAAGCGCCTATTAAAGAAGAAGTTTCTGACTCGGGTGAAATAATCTCCGCCCCTACTTCTGCTGTGGCAGCTCCGCCTTTAATTAGAGAGCTGACCCCGGAGGTCAAAGAAGCGCTGCCAGAAACAAAATCTACTGCCGACGAAACACAGCCGGTCAAAATAGCTCCGCCGGAAAAAACTGAAGCTGTCGAAGAAACTCCGGCAGCCGAAGCTGCTGCAATTGAAGAAACTGAGACTGTCGAAGAAGCTGCGCCAGTCAAGAAAACACGGACCAGAAAGACAGCTGCTGTCAAAAAAACACGGACCAGAAAAACTGCTGCTGCCAAAAAACCGAAAGAAGACGAAGTTAAAGAGTCTCCTGCAGAGCCTGTAAGTGAACCTGCGACTGAATCTGTAAGTGAAGTCGAGCCGAAAGAATCAGAAGCCTCTGAGACTGTGTCAAAAGCGGTAGTTACCGAGCCCGAAGTGAAAGAACAGGTGGCGTCAGAACCTGAAAAACCTGATCTTTTCGGACGTTCATCACATCTCAAAGGTCCCCGGCGTAAATCGGGCAGCACTGCGCCGCCATCTACCACCGAACCGGACTTTACGACCGAAAACCAGGAGTTTGGGCGCAAAAGCCGGAAAAAAAGTCCTAAATAACGATTCGAGTTTTCTAAGTTTTTTTGTCTGGAACTATTTTGAATCTTTTGCGATATATAAATTGTAAGAAGAAACTGACAGCAGTTAATTGCAAATAGAGAATTAATATGAACGGAATAAAAGTAACCATAATGATGCTCGGCCTGATGATTTTATTCATGTGGGTGGGGTTTTTGGTCGGCGGCCAGACCGGCATGATCATGGCCTTTGTGCTGGCAGCTGTCATGAACTTTTTCTCTTACTGGTATTCTGCTAAAATGGTCTTGAAAATGTATAAGGCCCGCGAAGTTACAGAAACCGACCACCCGCGTTTATTCAGGACTGTCAGGCGCGTCGCCACTCAGGCCATGATTCCTGTTCCCAAAGTTTATATAGTGCCCAACAAGGCCCCCAACGCTTTTGCCACCGGCAGAAATATTGAAAATGCCGCCGTAGCAGTCACCGAGGGACTTCTGGAACTTCTGAATGATGACGAACTCGAAGGTGTAATTGGCCACGAAATAGCTCACATCATGAACAAAGATATGCTGATTGGTACGATAGCGGCTACATTTGCCGGTGCGGTCGGCATTCTGGCTTCGATAGCCAGATGGGGTGCGATTTTTGGCGGCTTTGGACGAGGCAGTAACCGCGGCGGAGGGCTGGGACTTCTGGTGGCGGCAATTGTAGCACCTATTGCAGCTATGCTGATTCAGATGGCTATCTCCCGTCAGCGCGAATTTAAAGCTGACCGCATCGGCGGCAAAATAACGGCTAAGCCGCTGGCATTGGCTTCAGCACTAAAAAAACTTCACAAAGCGCCAATCCGCCTGAATCTCGACCAGAAACCGGCCACGGCGCATCTTATGATTGCCAATCCGCTTTCCGGAAAAGGGATAGCTTCGCTTTTTTCAACCCATCCGCCGGTAGAAAAACGAATCGCACTTTTAGAAAAACAGGCCTACCAATCCGACTACACGCCTGTTTCTTAACAATATTATATGATAAAATTTCTGACAGCGCCGCTTCGCTTAACACGCTGGCTTTATGACTGGGTTTTAGGCTGGAGCAATTCGCGTTATAGTCTGCCTGCTCTGTTTTTGCTGTCGATGGCCGAAGCCTCGTTTTTTCCAATAGCGCCCGATGTTCTTTTGATCGCGCTATGTCTGGGGGCATATAAAAAATGGAAACGTTTCGCACTCATCTGCTCGGTTGGTTCAATCGTCGGTGGTATTTTAGGCTATTTGATCGGGCAGTTTGCCTTTGATTTGATTGGCGAAAAATTTCTCGCCTTTACCGCCTCGATATCCGGCACCGAGCCGGAAGCACTCTTGGAGCTGGCCCGCTACTGGTTTAAGGATAAAGAGATGTTCGGCATGAAAGTCGGCCCCTGGGCGGTTGGCATTGCCGGATTTACGCCGATTCCTTACAAAGTCTTTACAATCTCGGCAGGCTTTTTTGATATGCCCTTTCTGCCGTTTGTAGTGGCTTCGGTCATAAGCCGCTCTTTAAGATTTTTTCTGGTAGCCGGTTTGATTGGCTTATTGTATAAAAAGTTCGGAAATAAAATTCAGGAATTCATCGACAAATATTTTAACTGGCTGGCGCTGGCCTTTGTGGTGCTGCTAATCGGCGGATTTATGACGCTCAGGCTGCTTTGATAAATTATAGAGCAAAGCTATAAATCTGAATTGTAATCCCTCTATTACTATTGTAAATTATTATCATGGTTCAACTGAAGATTGATACGACCGTCTCCAGAAACAAACTCTTCTGGGCCATTCTGTTTAATGCCCTGATAACCGCCGCAGAATTTGTCGGTGGCATTATCAGCGGCTCACTGGCTTTAATTGCGGACGCAGTGCATAACCTGGCCGATGTGGCCGCCTTGGCTTTAGCCTGGCTGGGTGTTAAAGGCGCCGAGCTGCCTGCCACCAAAAAATCGACCTATGGCTTCCAGCGTATCGAAGTCATGACTGCTTTTGTTTCAGCCGTGTCGCTGGTTGTGATAGCGTTTTTTATTTTCGGAGAAGCATTTAACAGATTTTCAAATCCGCAGCCAATCACTAATCCCGTTATTTTCTTAACAGTGGCAGTCATAGGTCTTTTGGGTAATCTGCTTTCTATCTGGTTTTTGCATTCGGAAAAAGACAAATCACTGAATTTGAAAGCCGCTTTTTTGCACATGTTCTACGATGCTTTGTCATCGGCGGCGGTTGTCATAGGCGGTGTCGTCATCATTTTAACCGGCTGGTTCATTCTGGATACTATTCTGGCATTTCTAATAGGGGTGATGATACTCTATTCGTCCTACTTAGTCATAAAAGAAGCCCTTTTGATTTTTATGGAATCTGTACCGGCCGGGATAGATTATGACGAGGTACTTGGTTCTATTTCCGATATGGCACTGGTAAGAGAAGTACACGACCTTCACATCTGGTCGCTTTCTTCCAGCGAAACAGCGCTCTCCTGCCACCTCTATTTGAGCCGTGATGATTATCTTGAGGGTTCTGTTCTCATCAAGCAAATAAATCAAATGCTCCGCAGCAAATTTAACATAGGCCACGGCACTTTCCAGCTGGAAATAGAAGGTCAGGGCTGTGCTAATGCGCATGACCACGGCAGTAAACTGGGACAGAGCAGTATCGGATGAGTAAAATCGTAGAACTGAAAATTATCGACCTGGCTTTCGACGGCAAAGCTGTGGCCAAAACTGATAGTGGCAAAATTGTTTTCTTAAATGGCGGCCTGACCGGAGAAACTGTCAGAGCCAAAATAGTCCGCTCCAAACGCCGCTTTGATGAAGCTATCGTGCTGGAAATACTGGAAAAATCCGATGAGCGTATTGAGGCTATCTGCCGTCATTTTGACCATTGCGGAGGCTGCAGCTGGCAGGATTTACGCTATCAAAAGCAGCTTGAGATCAAAAAAACACACGTAGCAGGCTGTATTGAAAGAATCGGCGGACTCGAAAATGTGATTGTGAGAGATATTATTGGCTCAGTCGAGCAGTTCGGCTACCGCAATAAAATGGAGTTTTCGTTTAACAGACACCCCGAATTTGGCTTCACTTTGGGGCTTCACCGCCGGGGCCAGTATGCCGATATATTTGACTTAGAGGAATGCCATCTGCCATCTGAAAGATACGGCAGGATTGTCGGCTGGCTGCGGGAGTATGTCAGAAAAAATGAGATTCCGGTTTATGACATTGATGAACACACAGGCTATATGCGATTTCTGGTTATAAGAGATGCAAAAAACAGCAACGAACTGATGATAAACATTGTAACAAATTCAGGCGAGTTTCCGTCTCAAGAAGAGTTGACAGATAAGATGACAGCTGCCTTTCCGGAAATAACGACTATCGTGCATAACGAAAACGGACAAAAAGCAAATATCGCAGTAGGTGAAAAAGAAACTGTACTTTATGGTGACGGCTTTATTACAGAAAAACTGATGGGATATTCATTTAAGATAAGTTCCAATTCGTTTTTCCAGACCAATACTCTGCAGGCCGAAAAACTTTACCAGATTGCTTTTGATATGCTCAAGCCGACCGGAACTGAAAAAGTACTCGATTTATACTGCGGCACCGGGGCGATATCTATCTGTGTGGCTCCGAAAGTTGCCGAAGTAACCGGAGTGGAATTAGTTGCTGATGCCATCACGGCAGCTAAAGAGAATGCCGAAATAAATAACTGCACGAATGTTGAATTTATTTTGAGTGACAGTAAAGATTTCTTAAAGAATAACCAGACAGAATTCGACGTGGTCATAACCGACCCGCCCAGAGCCGGCATGCACCCTAAAGCCTTAAAACAGATGATAAGCCTGCTGCCAGAAAAGATTTTGTATATTTCCTGCAATCCATCGACATTTGCCCGCGATGCCAAAGAGATAGTTGAGGCCGGTTATAATTTGCCCGAAGTGCAGCCGGTAGATATGTTTCCTCACACCAGACATATCGAAATGGCAGCGCTGTTTACCAAACAGGAACTTTCAGCTTAGACGATAGTTACTAAAACATGCTTCATGGAGGAAGAATGATAAAGACGTTCAATGTTAAACTAGTAGTATTCTATATTTCCCTGATACTGCTGACACCGGCGATTTCACTCGCAGATGCATTTCAAGTATTATCAAATCAGATAATGGAAGAGCTGCAGTCATTTTATCCGGTTCGCTCAACCGAGATGGGCATTCATTCTTATGACCACCGCTTTACGGATTACTCGTCATCGTCGGTTAAAAAAATGATTGACAAGCTTAATCGTTTTGAAAAAAAGCTCTACAAGTACCGCGGCGCCAAGCTGTCGGCCCATAACAAAATTAATTACAAACTTCTCAAATCAAATGTTGATATTGCTTTGCAGGATTTAAAGAAAATCCGCTGGCATAAAAAGTCGCCGCAGCTTTATGTCGATGAAGCAGTCAACGGCCTTTATTTTCTGGTGCTGTCACCGCACGCGCCTATGTCTGAAAAGATCGCCACGATATTGGTCCGCATGCGGGCGGTGCCTAAACTTTTTGCAACAGCCAGAAAAAACTTAAAAAAACCGCCGCAAATTTATATCGATGCTGCCATAAAATCGCTCGAAGACGGCATTAGCTTTTATAAAGACGTTGCTGGTGATATTTCCAAACAGCATCCCGAACGAGCCGATCAGCTGATGAAATACTCTACCCGGGCACGCGAAGCAATGAACGATTTTATGAACTTCCTGTCGACTATGACAGCAGGCAGCGACAAATCATTTGCAATCGGTAAAAATAATTTTGACTATAAATTAAAAAATGAATATTTTCTGAATTATGATTCCGACTCGCTACTCAAAATCGGCCAGACACTTCTTAAACAAGCCCAGGATAATTACCGGCAGTATGCCGGCTATGTCGAATCAAACCACCAGTCCGGCAATCACTCAGTTTTTGTACCGGCCACATTCGCCAGTTCTGATATTTTGGATTATTACAACTGGGAAACGAATCAGGTCAGGCTGTTCTGCGAAGAAAATCGAATCGTATCGGTGCCCGAAGATATCGGTCAGGTAACAGTTCTTGAAACGCCTGCATTTTTGCGGTCGATGCATGCCGGTATCTCATATCAGCCGGCCGGGCCGTTTGACACAGCGCAGCACGGATATTTTTATGTCCGTCCGATTCCAAATATAGATGACCCCGGATTTTTATCAGGACGCTACCAATATGTTCACCGCCGGGGATTTAAGGGCTCGGTTGTGCACGAAGCTTTCCCCGGCCATCATCTGCAGCTTCAGCTGGCCAGGATGAACGATGACCCGCTGCGCAAAACGCAGTTTAATATCATGATGATCGAAGGCTGGGCTTTGTACTGTGAACAAATGATGTACGAAGAAGGCCTGTTCGGCCAGGAAAACGCCGCTCAGTGGCTGGCGGTACTCGGTGGTATAAGATTCAGAGCGGCACGTATTATTGCCGATATTAGCTTACATACCGGCCGGATGTCCTATAATGAATGTGTAGACTGGATGATTGAAGTACTGGAGCTTGAGACTGAGTCGGAAAAGAAGTACATCCAAACTGAAGTGCGCCGGTATACTGTTTCGCCTACCTATCAAATGTCGTACCTGATGGGTAAACGGGAGATACTGAAACTTCGCCTGGCCATGATGAAAAAAGAAGGTGACAACTTTTCGCTGCGCAAGTTTCACGATGCTCTGCTGGCGGAAGGTTCTATCGCTCCGGCTTTGATGTGGCAGGTGCTGGACTTAAAAAAGAATTGAACAGAGATACTTGATGTGCTGTTGGACGTCCCCGTCCGACAGTTCTTGTAGGTCAGGACATTTATTGTCCTGACAATTTAGCCGATGGACGCCCCCTGGTCCGACAGTATTTTGAGTAGGTCGAAACCTCACGTACTCGGAATGGTTTCGACAAAGAATTGAGCAGGTGTAATTTAGGAAATGTCAAATTTCGTTATTTTTTTATCAGCAGCGTTTTTCATGCTGGCTCTGGCCACTCTTATTCGCCTGAGAGTAAAGCTCGACCTCTACCCCAATGTCAAAACTCTTTTTGCAGGATTGGGCAGAACCGGAATTAGAATTGATATTACTGGCAAAACCCAATCTATTATTTTTGCAGGACGAACAGTAAAATCTATTTCTGTTGAAAAACTTTTAAAAAATTCAGTTAAAAAAATAGCTAAGATTTCGAATATAATTAGACCGGGGCGGCAGCGATCTTTGAAAAAACTTCTGGCAATTGTTCCTGCTACACTAAAAGCACTCTCTAATTACACTTATTCTATATTGAAAAGCGCAGCTATTGAAGAATTTGACGGCGAGATAAATGCCGGATTCGGCCCGCCGCATATTACCGGCGCCGCTTTTGGCTTTTATCAGGCAACTCTGGCCGGAATACCGGCAATTGCCGGACGGTTTAAGTATATCCCCGACTGGAACGGCCTGTCTTTTCAGGGGCAGCTCAGGATAAGCGTCTCAATCCCTCTTTACAGGCTGCTTTTTAAGACTATGATAATGCTCTGGCAGCTCCCCTTAAGAGAGTTGCTGAAATTGGCGATAGGAACAAAGAAGGCTCAATCTTGAGAATATAATTCTTGAGCAGGTCAGAACCGTCATCCTGACTATAGTCCCGAGCGTAGCCGAGGGAGCGAAGTCGAAGGGTGTGGGTTTTGACAATTGGAGCCGAAAGGAAAATAGGATGGCTGAAAAAACAAATAACGTAGTAGAAATTCTCAAGGCGGTTGTCGGAGAACTCAAAGCAATCTCTAAATCAGAGACAATTATCGGTGAGCCGGTTACTATCGGCAGCCGGACAGTCATTCCAATTGTCAAAATATCGGTCGGTTTTGGCGCCGGCGGCGGACAGGGTGAAGGTAACAAAATCGGCGAAGGTTTTGGCGGCGGCGGTGGAGGCGGCGCCAGAATCGAGCCGGCAGCTTTTATTATAATGGACGACGACGGCGTTTCGCTGTTACCTGCTACCAAAGGCTCCTGGGAATCTCTGATAGACGCCATCCCCGGCATCGCCAGCAAGATTTCCAAAGTAGCTAAGCAGTTTAGTTCAAAGTCTGACGATTCCGATACAAGTTCCGGCGATTCGGACGACGATTAATTCTATCTTGTAGGTCAGAACCTCGCATACTTGCGTACTCATGATGGTCCTGACATTTTTCTTTGTCACTCCCGCCAATCTGTCTTTCCAGCGAAAGCTGGAATCCATCTTTATAGAATAGTCACCCTGAGCCTGCCTTAGTCCCGAGCGTAGCCGAGGGGTCGAAGGGTCAGCCCTTTCTACAAATGGGTTCGTTTTGTCATATTTAGTTTCTAATAATATATTTTGTGGTGAATCTGTCTTTGATGACCGTTTTCATTTTGTTCTCAATTCGTGACTATGAGTGTTGCTTCTTGTAAAGCGGTAAGGCGGAGCATTTTGTAGTGATTTGAGAGTAAATTTGTGAATGCATCTTATCCCACCATAAATGGTGGGCCACCCTGGCGAGATGTAACTGTTCTTTAGTCATAGTAATCAACACCGGGCGCAGTATTCTGTAGTGATTTAAAGGCTATTTTGTAATTAGTTGTGAACCCACTGCAAGCAGTGGGGCACCCGGCTTTAAGCTACCTTTTCCGCCCAAACCCTGCCCACAAATCTATCTAAAAGACCTTTTAGATATTCTTCTGGATTAGACTTACTTATCAATTTATTAGTAACTCGACTAAGATAAGAATTACCCCATAAAAAATTAAAATCCTCATCCGACACAGGGGGACTATCATCTTTATGCTTAAATTTCACAACTCCATCCTCAATATAAAAAATTCCTACTTTCTTTTTTTTCATATTTGGACGGTCAAAAATTGCTATTTCCATAATTTCCTACTTCTAATTTAGAATACAGACTTCTAACTTAATTTACTA
>JADFLZ010000270.1 GCA_022564135.1 Candidatus Zixiibacteriota bacterium | reverse complement strand
CGAATCAATAACGCCGTTTTCGAGAATCGCGCCAGTCGGACAGGCGACAATACACATTGTACAGCGGCCGCACTGGCCGTGGTCAATTCCGTAAGGGTTATCCGGTTCAAGTTCTAAAGTTGTCAAAATCTCTGAGATAAAAAACCAGGAACCGTAATCTTTATTTATCAGCAGGGAATTCTTGCCAATATAGCCCAAGCCAGCTTTGGCGGCATACGAGCGCTCCAGCATGGGACCGTAGTCTACATACCAGCGGAAACCAGTTTCTTTGGTGTCATCTGAAATTCTATTGATCTCTGAAATTAGCTTTTTGGTTTTTTTGGCAATGATTTTATGATAATCTTTACCGCGCGCATATTTGGAAACAAGGCCATAGCCGTCTGGCCTTTCTTTAGAATCCGGCTGATAATAGTTTAGACCTAACATTATAATAGAGCGCACTCCCTGCATTAGATTCGCGGGCTGCTGCGCCGCTCTGGCTCTTTGGCCATATAGCTCATTTCCCCGTGATAGCCTTTAGACAGCCAGTTTTCAAACTGCGTTTGAGCCTCCGGGATATCATCGGGACTGACAATACCACAGAGGTCGAAACCGCAGCTATATGCCAAATTTTTGATTTGTTCTGAATTCATCGATTATTTTCTAAAATAGCCTCTGATTTCAATATAGCAGGATTTGACTGGCCGAAAAGAGCCAAGAAATCATTTCGCCCCATGAGTCAGATTTTGGGGCCGAGAGAGCAGTTTGGAAGAATCAATTTTGGACTAAATTTGTAACTTCAATTAGTCCATGCCCTTACAATCCCCGGCTTTATGCCTCTCAATTCCATATTAAGACAGATGATTTTGCAGTTGTTGTAAATTTTGAAAAAACTGTTATTTTGAGTCTCCTGAAAGTCGATTTATAGTATTAAAGATTATAGTGAGGAAATCAGATGACAAACGTAGAAGCAATGGCAAAAAACGCTCTGGGATTCAGCAATAAATCTGATAAGGAAATCATAGATTTCGAGAGCACCTTTGGCGCTCACCACTATGGCCGGGTGGAGCTGGTCGTCCGCAAAACTCAGGGACAGTGGTTATATGATGAAGAAAATAAAAAATATATGGATTGCCTGGCTGCTTATTCGGCAGTCAATCAGGGACACCATCATCCGGCTATTGTCAGAGCGCTGGTTGATGCTCTGCAGAACAACTACGCTTCGGTAATTTCAAACGTCGTTTATACCGACTCTCTCGCCATATTTTTAAAAAAACTGGCCAATCTGGTTCCACAGATGGGTCCGAGGTTTGGAGATAACGGCAACAAAGTTCTTCCCAAAAACGGCGGTGTAGAATCTGTTGAGACAGCTATCAAGACCGCCCGCTGTTTCGGACATCTGGAAAAAGGCATTGCCGATGGCCAGCAGGAGATAATTGTTTTTGAAAATAATTTCCACGGCCGGACAATGGCCGCTATTTCGATTTCTTCTACTCAAAAATACAAAGATGGTTTTGGCCCGCTGATACCCGGCTTTGTTACCGTACCATTCGGCGACCTTGAAGCCGTTGCCAAGGCTATTACCCCCAATACTGCCGGCATATTGGTAGAGCCGATGCAGGGTGAAGGCGGCATGTATATTTCGTCTGATGGTTTCTTAGAAGGAATCCGAAAACTGTCTGATGAACATAATATCTTTTTGATATTTGATGAAATCCAGGTCGGCTTAGGTCGTACCGGTAAGATGTTTTCATTCCAGCATGAAAATGTTCTGCCTGACGGAATTATTTTAGGCAAAGCTCTCTCTGGCGGTATGGCCCCTGTCTCGGCTTTTGTGACCAACTCCAAGATAATGGATCTGGTTTTTCAACCCGGCCGCGACGGCTCCACCTTTGGCGGTTACCCCTTAGCCTGCGTAGCCGGCATAGCTGCTCTGGGTGTAATTGAAGATGAGAAACTTCACGAAAACGCTGAGCGTATCGGCAAGATTTTAAAAAGCAAAATAGAAAATATTGCCTCCCGCTCCAAGCATGTCAAAGAAGTTCGCGGGCGCGGGCTGTTTATCGGTATTGAAGTTAAAAGCGGTGACGCCATGTCGTTCTGTAATAAATTCCTGGAACTGGGCATGCTTTGCAACGACAGCCACGGGCATACTATCAGGATTTCCCCGCCACTGATTATTGACGAAAGCGATGTTGATTATATTACCGAGCGGCTGGAAAAAGTTTTGGTCGATTAGTTTGACCCAGCAGTTGCTTTAGTCTTACCTAAGATACTGCCGATATAAATAGCTGCCAGAGTAATTGCTGCTCCCAGTAGCTGCATGATAGTAAAACTTTCGCTGAATATTATTATCCCCCAGACTGTGGCCAGAATCGGCTGCAGAAGCAGAATCAAACCCGCTCTATACGCTTCTATTTTTGACAAGCCTTCGGAGATAGCTCTCCAGCCTATCGATTGTACTAGCAGAGCTAAGGCAATAAGAACCGCCCAGGAATATAAATCGGGAGGCAGAATATCTCGGCCTTCGATAACAGACATTACTCCCATGAAAAGAGCTGTGTACAAAGAAATCCAGGCCATGAGAGTAACGAAATCAGGCAGCTTCTGCTTATGTCCGGCGTATTTGACTGTCACCAGATAAGCAGCATAGGCAACTCCAGTCAGCAGACCGTAGATTATCCCTCGTAAATAGAGATCAGTAAACTCAATATCGCTGCCTATCCCGGCTAAGAGCACCACTCCAACCATAGCGGATATGGCAGCAAAAAAGAAATTGACCGTTAGTCTGTCTTTGAAAATAAAATAACCCAGAACCGCCGAGCCGAAAACTTGTGTGTTTCCTAATATAGTCGAGAGACCGGCGCCGGCATAAATTATCGAATTGTGCCAGAAGAAAAGGTCAAACGAAAAGAAAAAACCGGCCAGGATAGTCCAGCGCATTAATGGCCACTCAATCATCAGCGACTTTTTACTTATAGCAGCCCAGGAGAAAAGAATTAGCGCACCCAATAGACATCGCCAAAACCCTATCGCTGTTGGCGTCATCAGAGAAACGCCTATCAGCTTGACAAGTATTGGCGAAAAGCTGATACAGGCAGCGCCGAAAATCAGCTGAATTATACCTTTGTTACTTCTCATATTCATCTGTCTAATACTCAAGTTCCGGCGAATATATATTGTTTAGTTGTGTCCGGAAGGAAAATATTATTGTGCTGAAATAAATTTGGTGCCTGATACAATGCACTAACAGACTAATATTCCTGCCACCTGTATCCGGCGGCAACAATTAATCCGATAAGCGACCAGGCCAATACTAACGATGTTCCGCCGTAGCTTAAAAATGGCAGCGGCAACCCGGTAACCGGCATAAAGCCAAGAGTCATACCCACATTTACCAGAAACTGAAATAACAGCAGAGCGGTAGCTCCGATTACAATATTGGAGGCAAATTTTGAACGGCACTTGGCGGCAATTCTGATGGCTTTAATGAAAATAAAGGCAAACAAGCCGAGGACAATAATACTTCCCCAAAGTCCAAACTCTTCACCCAAAACCGAAAAGACAAAATCTGTGTGCCGCTCCGGCAAAAAATCAAGACGTGCCTGAGAACCCTCCAAAAAGCCCTTGCCCCAAATCCCGCCTGAGCCAATAGCAATTTTTGACTGAATAATCTGATAGCCTGCTCCGCGAGGGTCATTGCCGGGGTCAAGAAAAGTCAGGATGCGAAGTTTCTGATATTCTGCCAGACGGTTCCACATCAGCGGCATTATTGAACCGGTGGCCAGGTTGGCGGTAAAAATCAATATCCCAAAAATAAGCCCTGGCCGGTATACGAAAAGAAATATAAAAAGCAGTCCCAGATATATTGCCCAGGCTATCCAATGTGAGGCGGCAATAATAGAAACAAGAGGCGACAGAATCAACAGCAGATAAAACGGAGACAGCCCCGACCAGTACCACATTGCAAAAAGAATTACCGGAAAAACCAGCGCGGTACCCAAATCCGGCTGCTTGAGAATAAGCATAACCGGCAGCATCATAATAACTGCCGAAAAAGCCATTCTTCGTTTTGAGGCAGGCG
>JADFLZ010000269.1 GCA_022564135.1 Candidatus Zixiibacteriota bacterium | reverse complement strand
TGGCAGCAGGCTCGCGGGCATGGGTCAAACCAACATAAAGAACTGCCGGCTCGTTTTCATCGACATTGGGATTATCAGATACTTTCACAGCCCAGATATTCCGGCCTTCGATTGTTGTACCTATTGAAAATTTGGCAGTCATAAGACTGGGATAGGCGGCAGCCAGAGAGTCCAAAAACAGTTCTATCTCTGAGAAAGTCTTAAAGCCACCCATTGTTATATTGCTTTTGTTCTTTGAACGGTAGTGAGCTTTCAAATCAGGGATATCTATCCGATAAGTTATGCCCCGGCTGTCAAACCATTCCATATCAGCCTGACTGGCGATCATTTCAATGCTGTCGCCTTTATAACCGAGAACGTCCATGCCCAGACGGTGGATTTCCAGAAAATCACTCTTGTCTAGAGTCAGCAGAGTGACCTGTGAAAACTGTTCGGCCTGAGCGAAAGCTGTTGAAATTATAAATATCAAAGTAATCGCAATAAATAACTTACTAATTTTCACGTCCTTCTCCTGACTGAAAATTGCGGCGGTCAATTTTAGATATTCAGAAACTAGGTGAGTATAACTTCTTTTATCAAAACTAATCATTTTTTCGTTTTGAGCAACTACAATTATTGAACCTTAAATTTCCGCTTTTATAAAAAACATCTTGGATTTCGCATCTGAAAAGCCATAATTATGCTTCCATTATGAATAAGCCAAGACCCAGATCAAAAGGTGCCCGAGTCCTCATTATAGGCGGCGGCGGCAGAGAGCATGTCATAGCCTGGAAACTTAAACAGTCACGAAAAGTTGACCGTTTGATTTGTGCCCCCGGCAACGCCGGCATAGCCAAGATCGCCCGTTGCGTCGATATAAATCCAGTCAAAACCAGAAACTTAGCCGATCTGGCCGTCAAAAATAGAATAGATCTGGCCGTAGTCGGTCCCGAGGTCGCTTTAGAGGCAGGCATAGTTGATGAGTTTCAGAAACATCGCATAAAAATATTTGGGCCGAATAAGAACGCCGCCAGACTCGAAAGCAGCAAAGTTTACGCCAAAGAGTTCATGCGTAAATATCACATTCCGACTGCTCCTTTTAAGAAGTTTTCATCATCGGGAGCCGCCATTGGCTTTTGTAAATCAGTGGAATATCCGGTTGTCATAAAAGTAGATGGCCTTGCTGCTGGTAAGGGTGTCTTTGTAGTCGATAGCTTTGACGAAGCTTCGGATACAATTACGAAAGTTATGGAGACTAAAACATTTGGTGATGCCGGCAAAAATATAATAGTTGAATCATTTTTGCGGGGGCAGGAAGTTTCCATTATGGCCTTTTGCGACGGTAAAACAATCATCCCGATGCTGCCCAGTCAGGACCATAAGCAGGCCTACGAAGGAGATAAAGGACCGAACACCGGCGGCATGGGCGCTTACTGTCCGACGTCTTTTGTAACGCCGGAAATTATGGAACAAATTGAGGTCTATGTCTTAAATCCTTTTTTAAAAGGTCTGGAGAAAGAGGGCCTGATATTTAGAGGCGTCATATACGCCGGCCTAATGCTGACTTCTTCGGGTCTGAAAGTTCTTGAATTCAATTGTCGTTTTGGCGACCCGGAGACACAGGTGGTACTGCCCCTCTTGCGAACTGACTTCTTTGATATACTGATGGCTACTGCCACTGGCAAGCTGCAGTCTATAGGCAAACTCAGCTGGCGGGAGCAGACATCGGCCTGCGTTGTTATGGCCTCCAAAGGTTACCCTGGAAAATATCCGACCGGCTTAACCATACGGGGTCTGGATATTAAACTCGGTAATGGCAATTATATTTTCCACGCCGGTACTGTTAAAAAAGGTAATAACTGGGTAACTGCCGGAGGCAGAGTCTTAAATGTTGTTGGACTTGAAAGCGATTTAAAGCTTTCTTTGGATAAAGCATACCGCATGGTCAAAAATATTAAGTTTGATGGCGCCATGTATAGAAAGGATATTGGCTTCAGAAGCCTGCAGGCTTAGAAGCAGTAAATAAGTATGGCAAAAGTTTTAATTATAATCGGTTCAAAGTCGGATATGGAATATGCCGAAAAATGCAAGTCTCAGCTGGATGTTTTTGGCATTGAGTCAATAATTGAAGTTTCTTCGGCCCACAGAAATCCGCAGAAAACTGAAAAGCTGACTGCCGGCGCCGAAGCCAGCGGCTTTGAAGTTATCATAGCCATGGCCGGATTAGCAGCCGCCCTGCCGGGCGTAGCAGCCGCCCATTCAAACCTGCCTGTCATAGGAGTTCCTCTGCCGGCCGCCTTAAACGGCATGGATGCTCTGCTGGCGACTGTGCAGATGCCCCCCGGAATTCCGGTGGCAGCTGTGGCTATCGGCTCTCCCGGGGCCAAAAATGCGGCTGTTTTGGCCGCCCGGATTCTGGCCCTAAAACATGATGATGTAAAGAAAAAGTTGATTGCCCACCGAGAGTCCCTTAAATAGTCCGGGAACAATTCAGCCTTAAATTTTGTAACAAGATAGAGTAAAATACAAAAGGATATAATTATGCAGAAAAACAACAGAACATACTTTTCGATTATTATGATTTTTCTTTTAGGCTTTGCCGTCTCGGCTGTTATGGCTGATACGGAAAAAGCCAAAGAACATTTTAATACCGGCCTGACTGCTGAACAAAACAGCGAAATCGAAACAGCCGTATTGTCCTACAAGGCGGCCATTTCCGAAAATTCTGATTTCATAGATGCCTATATCAATCTGGGCGCTATTTATTTTAAGCAGAAAAATTACAAAAATGCTCTCGACATGTACCGCACTGCCGTCGAGAAAGATAAAAAGAACGTTACCGCCCTCTCAAACTTAGGCAATGTCGAATATAAGCTGAAAAAATATGCCGAAGCCGAAATAAATTTTAAGGCTGCCATCTCTGTTACTCCTACTGATGCAAACTTATTTAAGGATCTGGGCAAAGTTTATTATGCTAGGGGCTATTACAAAAAACTGGTCAAGACTTTGAATAAATGCCACGCTCTTGGCGGCGGCAGCCATCTGACCCACTATATGCTGGGCAAAGGTTACCAGAAAACTGAAAAAAGTGGCCAGGCCATTAAGGCCTTCAAGAAATCAGTTACATTCAAGAAAAAGAACTACAATGCCCAGTTCGCCATGGGACAGATTTACTTAAGCCAGCAGAAATTTCAGTCGGCGGCTGGAGCTTTTAACAAAGCACTCAAAGCCAATCCTAAAAAACACAGAGCAGCCTATAACTACGCCGTGGCAATAGAATCAAACGACCCGGATAATTATGTCAAAAACATTTCAGCCTGGGAACGTTTTGTGAAAATTGCCAAGAAAAACCCCAGGGCCCGCAAAGAGCTTTCCAGCGCCGAAGGACATCTCAAAGAATTAAAAGAGGCCAAACGACAGGCCGACTTGCAGTAGCAGTTCAGTTCACAAACAATATTAAAAGCTCGCTAGCGCGGGCTTTTTTTATTGTAGTGGTAAAATATCTTATCAATTCAGCTCTTGTAGGTCAGGAGTCGCCTCTTGGGCGTACTCCTGACATTTGTGGTTGAAGCGTCAGGACCACGCCAAGGAGACGGGTCCTGACCTACAGGGACTGCCTATCTGTCATTCCCGCTTTAGTCCCGTGTATTCACGGGGAGTGCCGTTGTCGGGAATCCATCTTCCAGCCGTTATGATCCCACAGCCCGCCTAGGCGGGTGGGCGACGACGCCTTGCTGCAAGCAGCGTATCATTCCATGCCCTATTTTGTTCTTTCCAGCGCAGGCTGGAATCCATCTTCCAGCCGTTATGATCCCACAGCAAGCTGTGGGCGACCCGTTCGCAAGTAGTGGGGTACCCGCAATCAGTCATTGCGAGGAGCGAAGTGACGCGGCAATCTCAGTAATCTAAAGTGAGATTGCCACACCTTGATTTCATCAAGGCTCGTAATGACTCGAATCCCCCTACAAGCAGTGGAGAACCCCGGTTCAGATTCTATATGTCAGAAATTATTCGGGCAAGCCCTGCAATCGTATTGCTGGCTGGATCCCAGAACAAGTCCGGAATGACGATATAGCAACTTCTATTTGAATTCGACT
>JADFLZ010000015.1 GCA_022564135.1 Candidatus Zixiibacteriota bacterium | reverse complement strand
TGGCTTTGTTAACTGTTTCAGCCGCTTCTTTTTTGGCGCCTTTGATGGTAGCGTCTGCATTTTTGCGGGCGTCAATAGCGGCACCCTTTATGACGTCTTCGTTCTCTTTTAGAGAAGCGACTTCGGAGCGAAGGCTGTCAATTTCCATCGACAGTTTGACGTTTTCCTGCTTAGTTGTTTCTAAAGCTACGGCAACCTGCTCCAGTAGATTATCAACTTCTTCCTTGTCGTAGCCGCGCATCTGAGAGCGGATTTCTATACTTCGGATATCATTTGCGGTTAGGCTCATAACTATTTACTCTCGATTTCTTTTTAGTTTCAATTTTGAAACAGCTGCTTTGATAGTGCACATATTGAGCAGCCCAAAGCAGAAACTTCCTTAACTATATTATCGAACTTGTACGGGAAAAAATTAACCCTCATAATGGGCTAATATTCAGCTATTTTGGCGGATTTTTAGCTAAAATGCTGAAATTTTGAAGTCAGGCCTTAGCTGGCCGGGGACCAAATAGAGCTGAGCCCAGCCTGATAGTAGTAGAGCCTTCGGCAATAGCCAGCGGATAATCGTCGGACATACCCATAGAGAGATGCTCAAAGTTACTGCCGCAGATATCTTGGCCTTTATAAAAAAGTTCGCGGCATCTGGAAAAAGCGCTGCGGATAGCCTTTTCACTATCAGTAAACGGGCCGATAGTCATCAGGCCGGTTAATTTGATGTTTTTCAGCTCGCTCGTTTTTTTGATTAATTCGAGGCAGTCGTCAGAGGCTACTCCGAATTTTTGGTCTTCGCCTGAAGAATTCAGCTGGATATAGCATTCTATCTTTCGTTCTTCTGAGCCGGCGGCTTTATTTATTTCAAGAGCGAGTTTCAAAGAATCAACCGATTGGATTACGTCAAAAAGCTGTACTGCTTTTTTGGCTTTGTTGGTCTGCAGGTGCCCTATCAAATGATAGCAGGCGATTCGGCCAAGCTCGTCTATTTTTGACTCAGCCTCCTGAACTCTGCTTTCACCGATATCTAAAAAACCAGCGGCTACGGCGGTACTTATCAAAGAAGCCGGGAAGCTTTTGGTAACAGCAACAATTGAGATGTCGTCGACGTCACGGTTATGCTCATCGCAGACTTCGGCGATACGTCCGCGGACAAAGGTAGAGTTCTTAGCTAAAATATCTTTCATGGTCGAAACTATGATATTGGAGTTTTTTATGTAATCAAGGCAGGTAGCATTCAAATAAAATTAATGACGCTCTGAATTGATTTTTTTGGTAAGGTAGGCACCCAGCGGAAGTCCAATGGCCACCCCTACTCCAATTCCAACAGCTGTCCAGGTTCCCATGTCACCCGTAGCAGCTCCTATACCGCTTCCAATAGCGACGCCAACCCCAATGCCCAGGGCAAGCCCCGCCCCAGTGTAGTTCTTTTTTTTTGGCTCTGTTGACTTGATCTCTTCTGGCATATCTACGTCTCCTGTTTTTGTTGTCCGCTTGCCTCTCCGATAGTATAAATGATGAAATGTCGAACGCCAATCTTTTAAGCTGGATAGAAATTTCCTATAAAGCTCTTGCGCATAATATCAAGTCCCTGGCCGGGCTTACTGGCAAAAGTAAGCTGGCTGTTTCTGTCAAGGCAAACGCCTATGGGCACGGCTTGCTTGAGATTTCCGGGCTGCTTTCAAAACACAAACAAATAGAATATCTGACGGTTCATTCGTTTGAAGAAGCTCAGGCAGTCAGACTGGGCGGCTGGCTGAGAAAAATAATGATATTGGGGCCGGTTCAGGCCAACCTGCTTGAGGCTCTCTTTGAATATGATATTGAGCCGGTGATTTTTGAAAAGACAACTCTGCGCAAGCTGGGGAGCATTTCTAATAAATTAAAAAAGAACATGCGAACACATCTGAAACTTGAGACCGGCACCAATAGGCAGGGCATTGCAGAAAAAGAGCTGGAAGATTTTGTGGAAATTTATAAGAGCTATCCTTATTTGAAAAAACCGTACGGGGCCAGTACGCATTTTGCCAATATCGAAGATACCACCAATCATGAATACGCCGAATATCAGCTTGAAAACTTTAACAGAATGATAAAGAAGCTCGATAGTCTGCAGATGAAGCCAGTGCTTTTGCATACTGCTTCTTCGGCGGCTTTGATTCTGTTTAAGAAAACACACTTTGATCTGGTCAGGCCGGGAATTGCCATGTACGGCCACTGGCCGTCGAAAGAGACGATTGCGACCCATCTAAACCAGGGCGGCAAAAATAATCTGTTTCAGCCGCTGCTTTCGTGGAAGACAAGAATTACACAGCTAAAAAGTGTAGCGGCTGATGAATTTGTGGGCTACGGCTGTACTTACCGGACCAGCAAAAAAACAAGACTGGCAGTTTTGCCGGTCGGCTACTTCGATGGCTATAGCCGGGCCCTGTCAAATCATTCGTATGTGCTGGTGGGCGGTAAAAGAGCGCCGGTGCGCGGGCGGATATGTATGAACCTGATGATGGCTGATGTTTCCGATATCAAAGGCGTAAAATTGGGCGACGAAGTAACCCTGATTGGCAGCTCAGGCAGGGACTCAGTAACCGCCGAACAGCTGGCCGGCTGGTCAAATTCTATAAATTATGAAATTTTGTCCCGGCTGGGCTCGCATATCCCGCGGTTAATAGTCTGAAGAGCTCTTGAAAAAAATCTTGACTCTGTTACTAACTGGCTTATTTTGTGAAGGCTTTCACATAGATAAGGTTTTATTGACAGGTTAAGTAATGAGGTATAAATGGATGAGTTTAAAGAGACAGCACTAAAAAAACGCATTTCTGAGTCGACAATCAGACGTTTGTCTCTTTACCACCGGGCTTTGGAGGCGGTTGAGGAAAATGGCAGTGAGACTATTTCCTCAAAAGAGTTAGCTAAAATGGAGAAATTAACGCCGGCTCAGGTGCGCAAAGACCTCTCGTTTTTTGGTTCATTTGGAACCCGCGGATTGGGTTATCCGGTCACAGATCTGAAGGCAAAAATAGCCCGGATTTTGGGAATCGACCGGGTCTGGAATATTGCCCTGGTGGGAGTGGGCAATGTCGGCTCGGCCCTGGTTAGTTATAAAGAATTTGCCCGGCAGGGGTTTAAGATTGTAAAACTGTTTGACAATGACCAAAGAAAGATCGGCTCTAATCATAAAGGAATTGTCGTAAGCGATGTCAAAAATATAATTTCCGAACTAAGCGGCTCAGAGATTGAAATGGTAGTAGTCTGTGTGCCCGGCTCGGAGGCCCAATTTGTAGTAGATGATATTGTCAAAGCAGGCTTGAGGGCGATTTTGAATTTTGCTCCGGTAAATCTGAAAGTTCCTGATAACGTTTTTGTACGTAACGAGAATATGGCCATGGAGCTGGAATATCTTTCTTATGCTTTGGTGAACAATCACAGTAAGAACAGAGTTAAATAAAGTTGAAAGCTCCGGTTCAGGGATGAATCGGGGTGTTTATACCTCATTAGAGAGTCTTCTTTTTAATTAAGAGGGAGACAGCAGCCCGTTTGAGTCAACAGGCGGGCTGTTTTTGTAGACTATAATTTCAGTTTAAATGAAAAAGATCTTTAAATTATCCCGAAACTATTGCATATATTTCTGTATAACCGATAACGAAAAATATGAGAAATTTAATTAAATACGCGTACCCAGTCATATTTCTTCTTCTGGCTGTCTCAGTTCTGGCACAGACTGACGAGTTAAACAAGCTCTTAGACAGGGCCGGACGTCAGATGTATGCCAAGAAATATGAGGAAGCAATTCTGACTCTTCAAAACACCCTCAAAATCGACCCGAATAACTTTGAAGCGCTTCAGAATATAGGCACTGTTCACTCGGCGGTAGGCAACTTAAAACAGGCTCGCACTTTTTTTGAAAAGGCCTATGCTATTAATCCGAACAGCGCAGAAATAAATAATAATCTTGGAGTGAGTTACAGCACCGGCGGAGACCGCGAAAAAGCTATAGAATTTTTTCAAAAAGCTGTAGAAATCGATTCTAGTTCGGCAATTTTTAACGCTAATCTGGGCATGGAGTATCTCAAAATTGGCCGTACCATTGGTGCTCTGCCATATCTCCATAAGGCTAATTTTATCAAACCAAAGCAACCGGAGATATTGTTCTCGATAGGTAACAGTTACGCCGCTTCAAGTCGCATAGACAGCGCCGAGTTTTATTATCAAAGAAGTGCAGAAGCCGGCGGGACCGGTGCCGAACTGTATTATTTCCTGGGGAGAATCAAAGATAAGTTAAAGAAATTCAAAGATGCCGAAGCCAGCTATAAGACAGCTTTGAAACTTCAGGCCAACTATCCCGACTGCATCCGGTCGCTGGGGATATTGTACATTACCGAGGGGCGCTACACCGAAGCAGCCGTCCAGTTTGAAAAGGCGCTGGCTACAGATTCATCTTTTTCGGGAAATTGGATCGGGCTGGGTACCGCCTATGCCCTTGAGGGTCGTACCAAAAAAGCGGACTCCATTTTTAACGGTCTATACGCAGTTGATACTTCGATGGCTTTTCAGATGATGCGGATGATTAGAGAAGAGCGCAGCCGCCAAAAAGAAAAAGCCAAAGCCAAAAACTAAGCGATTTAGTCAATCCCTGCAGTCTTTTTAGCAATTTTAAGATATGGGAAATTTCCCATACTCTCTTGCATATTTGCTTACAATCTACACCTCTCCGAAATAGCTAAAGCTCTCAGTATCAGCAGTTTAACCTCTTCGGCACAGAAATTGATTGGTATTGTCATAACGCAAAGGGTCTAACCTTTTTGAGGAGGATTAGTGATGGTACGGAGGATCAGTTTATTGGCCGCAGTTTTCATGCTGGCCTTTGCAGGAGCAAGTTTTGCCGGAGACAATAGTGCAGAATCGAGCGCTTTTGATATCAAACTTGATGTCAGAGAAATGAACAGAACCGATAAGGTGTCGCAGGAGCTTTCACATGAAGTCGATCTGTGGCACGATGCTATTTTGAAGCGCAACGCCAAACGTGTCAGAAAGCACCAGAAAAGAATTTTCAGCCTGATAGATTCGGATATCAGAGCACGTTCGCAGGCGGTCAGACGCTATGAACGCGAGGCCAACAAATCTGTCAAAAACATTGTTGAAAATGTCCGCGCTGACGAGCCGGTCTCGGCCTCAGAAAAATATGCCGCCAAAGATGATATCAAAGACCTGCGCAAGGCCAGACAGCTGGTTAAAGCAAAAGAGATTTTGTTTGATTCGATTAAGCGGACTGAAACATTCAGTAACCGCTACCGGCTTCTGGGGGACTATCTGGAAATTGTCAGCCGAGAAAACAGGCTGAATAAGATTGAACTGGCTGAGAATTCCCCTCAGGACAATTAGAATCTTATCACAATAAGTATCAAGGCGAGGCGCTAAGTTAGCACCTCGCCTTTTTTGTTGCCTAAAAATTCATAACAGGACAGTTTTAGCAATAATTGAACCATACCAGGGAAGGCCTTAAGTGGGATTCTTAAACAAATTTCCATCGTTTAATTTCATTTATAAAAATGCTCTGGCTACTTTTGTGCGTTTTCCGTTTACAATTTTGAGCGCTGTGTTGGGCGCTGTTGTCGGAATCATGCTGGTCGAATCAGACAAGCAATCTCAGGAATACGTATTGCAAAAATTGGGAATGGTTGCAGCGTTAGGACTGCCGTTATTTACTGCGCTGGCCTTCTATGCTGACAAGAAATTGTGGGACAGAATAAAAGATTACGCGCTACAGGCCGCAGGAGCTGTACTTCTTGCTATTTACTATTTCAGCTTGCCGGAGAATCCCGAAAGTGCCCATTACCATTTGCAGCGCTTCATGCTTCTAAACATATCATTTCACTTTCTGGTGGCGTTTGTTCCGTTTATGGGCAGTAATCAAGTTCAAGGATTTTGGCAATTCAATAAGAGTTTGTTTTTAAGATTTCTGACAGCTGCTCTCTATTCGGCAGTTTTATATATTGGCTTAGCTATCGCATTGTTGGCGTTGGATTACTTATTCGGCGTTGATATCATCTGGAAAAGTTACATGAAACTCTGGATAGTAATCGCGGTCGTATTTCAAACCTGGGTGTTTTTGGCAGGCGTTCCGGCCAACCTGAATACGCTGAATGATTCGCAAGAATATCCTAAAGGTCTCAAAATTCTGGCTCAATATATTCTTCTGCCCCTGGTCGCTCTTTACTTTCTGATTTTGATTACCTACGAATTCAAAATTATTTTCGAATGGAATCTGCCCAAAGGCTGGGTGTCGCAGCTGGTCTTATGGTTTTCGGTGGTTGGTATTTTGTCGCTCTTGCTACTGCATCCGCTTCGTGAGAGAACAGAGAGCAAGTGGATCAAAGTATTTTCGAAATGGTTTTTTAGAATGTTATTACCGCTGTTGGGGATGCTGTTTGTGGCTATTTGGGTGCGGATAGCGGACTATGGCATTACTGAAAACCGTTACTATGTAATGGCCATGGCAAGTGGTCTGGCGCTGGTTGTCTTTTATTTTATTTTCAGCAAAGCCAAAGATATCAGAATTATTCCGATGGTTGTTTTTGCAATTGCAATGTTATCGGCCTTTGGACCCTGGGGCGCTTTCGCTGTTTCAAAAGCAAGTCAGCAAAATCGTATGGAAGCGATTCTAATAGAAAACGAAGTGCTGGTGGATGGCAAAGTGGCTCCAGTAGAAACTGAATTAACTTTTGAAGGCCAAAAAGATTTAAGCAGTATCGCCAGCTACTTGATAGAAACCCACGGCATAAAGTCTTTTGAAAGATGGTTTGATGACAGCACTTTGGCATCGCTTGATACTTTCGTGACTAATTACCAAGCTCGAGAATTGGCAAATCTAATGGGCTTCGAATATGTTCATTATAGATATAACTCTGGCGGCAGAGAGTGGGTTTTCTTGGACACCGAGGGGGAAATTGCCACAATTATTACCGGCTACGACTATTTCCTTGATTTTGACAGAGATAATCTCAATAACAACGACTATGACTATATTTATAATTTTAATGACGACACATTTCAGATCAAATTTTCTTCAGAAGAGTCGATATTGCGCTTGTTCAGCTTAAATGGGCAAGAGCAGGCTGGGCTGATTGCTGAAATTGAACTGGAAGCCCCTGTCGCGGCGTTGATGAAAAAATATCCAAGCGGTAAAGTCGCAAAAGATGAATTTACTTTCGAGCATCAGTCCGATATGTATAAAGTCAGAATCCTCTTTCATCATATTTCCGGCTTGAAGTCCGATGAGAAGTTTGAAATTTCGTCTATAGAATGCCAAATTCTCTTGCGTAAACGGTAGAGTTTTTAACTTTCGTAGCATGACTATTAGCCTGTAGATTATTTCTATGGTTGATTCAATATGTAAGACAACTCTTAGACTAAAATTATCTATCGCAATAGTATCGCTGCTGTTGTTTTTGGCAAGTTCTGTCTTCGCACAAACAGGCTATCTATTCATTGAGTCTGTACCTGAAAGAGCCGAAATCATGATCGACGGTAAGGAATATTACAGATATTTCACGCCGGTGCTGTGTACGCTTGCTGTCGGTGAGCACAAAGTGACAGTCACCAAGCCGTATTATCAGCCGGAGACTTTTTCTGTGACAGTAACAGCTGAAACTGTGACTCGCAAGTTGGTGCATTTTGTGCTTGAAGATCTGGCTACTCCGAGCAAAAGAGATGCTGTTATAGTAAAAAAGAAAATCGGGCAGCTGACTATTTTGACCAATCCTTTCGGCGCCACGGTACTATCCGATGATAAGAATTTCAAAGCCACCACGCCGATTACTCTTACCGGCGTTAGCGCCGGCAAGCACAGCTATAGTATTATTTATAACGACATCAAAGTTGATACGACAATTATCATAAGCGGCGACTCACCTCAGACGCTGAGTCTGGATTTACACCGTTATTTTGGTAAGGACGAATACTCCAACGTGCCGCATATAAAAATGAAAGTGGTCATGAAACTTCCCGGCTGCGAGTATCAAATGGCCGGCGATAATAAAACCATGTTGATAAAAGGGGTCGATGCGGAAATACGTATTTCAACCGGCGATACGTCATTGACTCTGACTCATTTTGAACTGGCCGACTTTGACAAAGACAAGCAGGGGGGGACTATGAAGAAGTCGGAGCTTACTTACCTGTTCGAGCCATATCTTTATTCAGAACTAAGGATCGATGTCATAACATTCGCCAACCAAACAGGTATGATGCTGCCGCATACTTCAGCTGAAAAATCAATTGTGTATTACAGTTTTCCGGCGTCGTTAAACGACGGCGAAGAAATAAATGTGCGTATCTTGATTGAAGAGGACGGCGATATTATATTCAGATACTGGTAGTAGCGCAATCTTAAGGCAAATTAAACAGGGCAGAATCTCTGCATCTCTGCCCTATTATTGACTAAGAAACTTAGTTTCCTTTGACCGATATGAAGTCAGACATTCCTAAATTACCCAATAGTTCAGCTTGAATCTTGTCGGTTGTTTGATTAATTGTGCGGGTAGCTTCTCCACCCATCATCGGGTCAACCACAGTTCGAAGCGGTCTCTGGCCTGCCGGAGTATCAATCAACTTAGCGATGGCATCAGCCACAACCTGCGGGTCAGGAGCGTCATCACCTTTTAAGTTTTCCGCAAAGCCGCCCCACATTTTTTCAGGCATTTCTGCTAAAGGTCCGTAGCTTTTCAGCCGGTCGCTGTCAGCGGCAGGTTCCATATTTTCAAGAAAGTTCGTGCCAAAACCGCCGGGCTCAACTATGACAACATCAACGCCGGTACCGGCCAGTTCATATCGATATGACTCAGAAAGACCTTCGAGTGCGTATTTGGTAGCAACGTATGCTCCAGCAAATGGCATTACCATCCTGCCAATAATGCTCGAAATATTAATTATCAGACCATGACCCTGTTTGCGCATTGCCGGCAGCACAGCTCTGCTTACTCTCTGAACTCCAAAGACGTTGACATCAAAATTTTTCTGAAACTGCGGAATTGTAATTGTTTCGGCAAATCCAGCCACGCCAAAACCGGCGTTGTTTACGACTACATCAATGTGACCGCTTAACTCAATGGCCTGCTTGACAGCCGCATCCACAGATGAATCACTGGTCACGTCCAGTTCAATTAAATGAAGCCGGCCCGGTTTGCTTTCGGCAAATTTTTTGAGGCTATCTGCGTGCTCTTTGTTTTTGGCGTTAAGTCCGCGCATCGAGGCAATAACTGTGTAGCCCTGTTCAAGCAGGGTGCGGGTGGTTAATAATCCAAAGCCGCTGCTGCTGCCGGTAATGAGCACTACTTTTGTTTTGTCCATTTCTATCTCCTTTTTCGTTAAATACCGCTGATAACGAATATTACACTTAATCTGATAAAGATTTAACATTCTGGCAAGCAGTTGGTTCCGCAAGTGCCCAAAAATCTACCACTAAGAGAAGACAGATTATGCCGATAATAGTTGATTGATGGGGCTGACTTAGTAAGTTAAAGACATAGCTGAAAACGATGTTTCAAATAGGTAAAAGAGGCAATACAAAATGACGTTTGCGCGAAATAAGGTTTTTTCAAAGACTTTCATACTGACAGTTCTGCTGCTATTCGTCTTTAGCGTAGCTGCCGAAGCTCAGAATAAAAAGAAATCAAAAGGCAGATCCAAAAACTATTCACTGGGCGCCAGAATAGGCATTGATAATAGCGCCAGCCAGTTTTTAATTGGCGGCCAGGGGGAATTTGGACGTTTTGCAGGAACGGCGGTCTTTGCGCCGAGTATTGATTTTTCGCTTGGCGGCGATGGCACCGCCGCAAACTTCGATCTGCGCTGGTATCTTCTGCCGCTGCCAAAATCCGGCCTGACTTTCTACGGTGCCGCCGGCCCGACTTTGTTTTTTGCTTCGGGAAAAGGCGCTTCAACCGAAGTTGGTCTGAGCCTTACTGCCGGTATGAAAATCCCCATGCAGGGCGGCAATAAATATAATTTTGAAGCTCGTTTTGGTATTGGTGACATTCCCGATTTAAGAATCATGTTTGGAATCTTATTTGGCATTTAAAAAAAGTTTCCAGACAAAAACCAAAAATTACTTGCGCTCATATTTCCGACTAATACTTTATGAGAAGTTAACCGGAGGGTAACATTGTCTGCCCGATCTTGCAGAAAAATTTCTAAGAAAGGAGTCTCATAATGAGACGAAGTCTATCAATGACATACGCCATTGAACATTGAGAAACAATAGATAATTCCGTACTATTCGGAAAATTTTGCTTCATTGTGTTGTTTTATCTGTCAGCGACCACCGTGATCGCCGGGGGTTGATCTTTAGGGGCGGCATTCATGAACGGCTAGCAATTGATGTTGGCCAGTTCTGTTAAAGATCATCTAAATTGAGTCTTGAGATAGTTCCGTTCTTCGAAGCACTTATTGATTTCTCTGGAAACGTCCTCTGGTTTAATAGCTTCTCCTTTTGAGTTCATCTGAAAGCGACCGATCTCTTGATTCGACAAATTGGTAAAAACGACCATGACTTTTCCAACACCGGAGTTCTTTTCCAATACCCAGTTTTGTGAGCTCCACGCTGCATTAATTTCATCTATTGCTCTTTTCTCACTTTCACTCGGGGAGGGCAAAGTTCGGTCACTTTTGGTATTCATCACCGAAGATACTCTAGCTGAAGGAATACTATGCAGTTCGACTAATGTAAAAGAAATTGAAACCTTACCCATATTAAGGAAATTGATTGGAAACGAGTACTGATAATCATATTTCAGCACACTCTTGATTTCGTTGATAAATGCTTCGCCAAAAACGTTGAATTTAGCTCGCTTCAAAGAAGCCGCAACTGAACTAGTGGAGTATTGTAGGTCCCGGACCGCGGAAGAATCCGAATTCCAAACTACTACAAAAAATTCTGGAAATGGCACCACTTCTATCATTCTCTTATTGACCACATTGTAGCGTGCTCCAGCGCAGCCAAGAATCATCGCCGTAATAGCTAAGAGACCTAAGACGATTCGCAATTGCATTTGCACTCCAAAATTAGTTTAAGTCAATAGAATTATTGACAATTTTGGACAATTTGAACGAAACCGCAAGTGTAATTTTGATATGCAAAAACAGCCTTTTGGTGCTGTGCTACTGTCAGACACCATCATGTACCCCGCCGCCTGCTCTTTTGGTGGCGGAATTTAAGCTGCACATAGTTTTAGGGAGCTAAATAAAATTGAGTTAACATTGAACAGCCAAAATTACAGAAATTGAAATCAAAAAAACTGCTTGCGCCGGTAATACAGAGTCATAACTTGGTAAGTAGAAATTTGGAGGGTAACATTGTCTGCCCAATCTTGCAGAAAATTTTTCATGAAGGGAGTCTCATTATGAGGCAAAAACTGTCAATTCTTGCTGTTTTATTGGTAGCAGCGGTTCTTTTCGCATTTGCCGGTCAGTTGGTTATGGCGCAGGAGGAAAAAGCTGCCGAGCCGGAAAAATCGCTCTATGATCGTCTGGGAGGCGTTTACGCTATTGCATCGGTAGTGGACGTACTTATTGAGAAGCTGCTGGTAAATGAAATTCTCAATGCTAACCCGCTGATTGACAAAGCCCGCAAGGAGGTGCCCGCAGCCGGCATAAAATTTCACTTAACCGCGCTGATCTGCAGTCTCTCCGGCGGCCCCGAGGTTTATACTGGCCGGAGCATGGTAGATTCTCACGCCCATTTGAATATCAACGAAGAAGAGTGGGACGCCATGGTGGTAGATTTTGTAGCGACCTTAAACGAATTTAACGTCCCCGAAAAAGAGCAGGGCGAATTACTAGCCTTAGTCGGCCCAACCAAGGGTGATATTGTAACGGCGACGGAAGAAATAGAAGAATAGAGTTAGAATAAATTGGACAAGGGCAGGACTGAAAGTAGTTCTGCCTTTCATTTACTTGGGGGAAATTATTAACGATGCGCAGAATTAACGCAACTCAACATCGCCGTAGGAATTCCAATCATTTGTAGAAATAGTAAATCGATATATTTTTTTCGGCAGTGATTCGCCGTTCCATTCAAAGACAAATTGCCCAGCCGCAAATGCTTGGTTAAATAGCGTGTCTGTAAACGAACCTCCATCAAAGACAATAATTGTTGCATGAGTTGATACTGGGAATGCCATACCAATGGATGTGCGACCATTAGTCGGATTCGGATAGGCCGGTCCAAAGCAAAACTTACTTGGCAGGATGTTTTGTATCGTAGAATCTGAAGAATCTGGGCGAATTATTGGTTCATCGCATGACCAATCATCCGGGTCAACAGACAATACTTGACCTGTTTCATTTGTTTCGGTAATACCTGTGAAACTGGGTTTACTAGGATCAATTCCAGCGTCTGAACATGAATTAGTTGACAATATAATGAATATAGCTATTAGAACAGGGCATGTATAATTTTGCAAAAGTGACTGCATAAAATAAGACCTTAAGCTTGAGGTACCTAAATCAATTATAGATAAATATTCATTATTTGCAAGAGGTAAATTAATGCCTGAATAATGTATTCCAGCTCCGAGCTTTTGATCGGTCACCCCAAATAAAACTTGCCTTCGAAACTCAAATTTATAATATATAGACGTAAACAGAATTCCGTTGGGGGTGGCGTAAATGTCCGCCTGAGAACATACCCTCATATGACCTGATCCGGGTAATGCCGGCGTAGGGAAACGGTCCCCGATATATCGGGGGATTTTTATCTCCGTTAGTTCGCCTGGTCGCGGACAACCTATAGATTCAGGACGGAAATCTTGCAAAAACTAAAGTGTGCTTGGGTCGTTTTGTCATGCCTTCCGCCTGCGGCGGACTCAGGATGACATTCTTCAGACTAAGCGCCAAAGAAAAGCGAGGTTGATGTCATGAGAAGTAGCGTAGCTACAGCAATCCTAATTTTACTGGTGTGTTTTCCTTTAAGTGCATCAGCAAAGGAATTAACCGCACAAGTAGTTGACCAAAACGGTCAGCCGATTGAAGCGGTGTCGGTTATCACCAATGTCGAAGGCCTTGGGACCAAGACCGACAGTTCCGGCTGGTTTAAGCTGGAAATTCCCGAGTCTGTCAACAGAGTGACTTTTTCATCTGTCGGCTTTTATCCGAGGCAATTTAAAATCGGGCAGTTGCCGCTGGAAATTGCCCTCGAAACTAAATATTATCAGTGGGATAAAATAGTAGTAACCGCTGAGCGCGCCAAATGGGACGAAACACCGGTGGCATTCGATAATGTGACTCGGCAGGAAATCGAAAGGGACTACTCTGTAGGTGAGTTCCCTTTATTGTTAAATAATACTCCCAATGTACATGTTTATACTGACGGCGGGGCATCACTGGGATACAGTTATATGCGAATACGCGGCTTCGATATGCAGCGCATCGCTACCTATATCAACGGCGTGCCGCTGAATGACCCCGAGGACCATTTCACTTATTTTACTGATTTGCCGGATTTTGCTGCCAATATCACCGATATACAGGTGCTGCGCGGTGCCGGTAACTCCCTCTATGGTGATGCCTCGTTCGGTGGTTCTATTAATGTGGCGACCAACACTCTTGGACGCGAGCGTAAAACGACACTCACCACCGGATACGGAATTTACACAGCTGATGGTAAACAAATCAGCGATATCTACAAGCAGAGCATAGAGTATTCCACTGGTTTGATAAACGGTAAGTGGGCTTTTTCCGGACGGTTTTCGAAGCAGCGCACCGGAGGTTACCGCCACAATAGCTGGTACAACGGCTGGGCCTATTATCTTTCGGCGGCAAGAATTGATCCCCGGATGACAACCGAATTACACGTCTATGGCGGGCCGATGCAGCTGCATCTGACTTTCTGGGGAGTTCCTAAAAGTCTGCTGGAATCCAACAGGCGATATAATCCGCTTACTTACGACAACGAAACTGATAATTTTAACCAGCCGCATTATCAGATTCACAACACCTATCAATTGAACGATAAAAGTACACTTTACAACACACTTTTTTACATTCGCGGCAAGGGGTATTTTGAACAGTTCAAAGATGGCAGAAAATTCAGCGACTATAACATTGCCTCATCTTTCATCGAAATTGACAGCACAACTTCGCAGCCATATCAAAGAGGCGATCTGGTGCGGCAAAAATGGGTCGAAAAAAATCAGGTGGGCTGGAATTCTCGCATAGAAATCAATCATGATCGCGGCAGACATGCACTGGGCGGGTCGTTCTATTATTTTGAATCCGATCACTGGGGACAGGTTGTCTGGTCCCAGCATATAGCGGGATCACTTAATCCGCGTCACCGTTACTATCAATATTTCGGAACCAAATATGTCGGTTCACTTTTTGGCTCTGAATTTTATCGCCTGTCTGACAGGCTCACTACCCGAATCAAAGCGCAGTTTCGTTATGAAAGATATGACCTCAAACAGGTAAAGATGGGAGCATTTTTGGGACATCAGTTTGACCTGGACTGGCTGTTTTTTGCTCCGCAAGCAGGCCTGAATTATTCCTTATCTCACAATACGAACGCCTATCTGAATTTTGCAGTAGCTTCGCGTCTGCCAAACGATGCGAACATTTACGATGCCAATGACCCGGATAAATTTCCACAGTTAGAAGTATTAAGTAATTCTGGTGACAGCTTGTTTGAATTTGGCAGGCCTACTATCGATAATGAAAGGGTCTTTGAAGTCAGCAGCGGTGTGCGCCATCGTGGCCAAAAATATCAAGTTGGCGTGGATTTGTATCTTTCGCGGTTTAACAACGAGAATGTATTTGAGGGCGGCCTGGACCAGCTTGACAGAGAAATCACCATCAACATCGACGCAGCAATTATGGCCGGTGTTGAGTTTAGCGGGTCAATAAAACCTAACGGCGAAATTTTAATTAGCGGCGATTTATCAATTAACCACAATCGCATCAGAAATTATGATACGACATTATTTTATGTCTTTGATACAGTGGACGCCTCAAATAACCCTGTCGCAATTTCGGAATCCGTCAAAGTAGATTTTAAAGGCAAAAAGAAACCGCTCTTTCCGAACGTCATTGCAGGAATTTTAGTCGATTATCAGAAGAACAACTGGCGGCTGACTTACCGCGGCAAATATATCGGCAGGCAGTATATGGAGCTGT
>JADFLZ010000268.1 GCA_022564135.1 Candidatus Zixiibacteriota bacterium | reverse complement strand
AGCCTTTGCATTTTTTTGTCCGGCTTGTTTGCGGCAACTCTGACTATGGCGGTTCCTCCCCACCCTGATGCCAAAAAAGAGTGGATTAAGCAGGGTCTCTGGCAGGAAAAAGTCGAAAACTGGCAGGCCTTTAAAAACGCCGGGGGATGTGCCCCGTCCGCCCACAGATTCATAAATCCCAAAGAATTGCGACAACGGCTGGCCTCCGGAGAGAAAGTCGTAGATACCATCAGAGTCATCACTCTACTCGTAGATTTTATCGACCACCAGTGGCAGGATCAGGCGGTAGCTGTATCTCCGAGCATGTTTGACTCTATTCTTTTTTCAAATCGTGAAACAGATTCCATCACCATGCCTTTCGGTTCGATGACAGATTACTATCTCGAAAACTCCTACGGCATGTTCTATATTAAAGGAGATATTTTTGGCTGGTATAGAATGCCGCAAACCTATACCTACTACGAGGGCGGCAATGACGGACTAAACACCAGAGTTCGGGGGATGGTGCGTGATGCTATCCTGATGGCAGATGCTGAGGGTGCCAACTTTGCTGATTACGATTCCGATAACGACGGCAATTGCGATGGTGTCATAGTAATGCACGCCGGCGCCGGGGCAGAAACCGGAGCGTTTGGAATCTGGTCTCACGCCTGGACTATCAGCCCGACGCTCAATCTGGACGGAGTGAATATTTCGAATTACAACATAAACCCTGAAGAGTACTCTACCGGACCGACAACAATAGGTGTGGTCTGCCACGAATATGGCCATTTTCTGGGATTACCTGATTTATACGATATTAGTAATGAACCTTCCTCAGCTTTCGGCATCGGTAGCTGGTCTTTGATGGCGGGTGGCAGCTGGAATAATTCAGGTCTACAACCGGCACATTTTGACGCCTGGTGCAAACATGATTTGGGATTCGTAAATATAGTAGATGTTACCTCTAATCTAAGCAATGTCGCCTTTCCCGCTGTTGAATATAGTCCTGTTATATACCGACTGAGTAATGGCGTCTCATTGCCCAACGAGTATTGGTATGTAGAAAACAGGCAGAAAGTTGGCTTTGATGTGGCTCTGCCTAGTTCCGGCCTTCTTATCTACCATGTTGATTATGCTGTTTATGGCTCCAATTCTAATTACGAAAGATATTTCGTTTCCGTAGAACCGGCCGACGGCAAATTTGATCTAAACTCCTCTTCTGGCAATAGTGGTGATGGCGGTGATCCTTTCCCAGGAAATAAAAATGTCAGAGAATTCAACGATTTAACAACTCCAAATACTTCCACAAATGCTTTTGAAATCGAAACCGGCATTGCACTCTGGGAAATATCTGATAATGACTCTATCATATTTGCTGATTTGGACATAGAATGGTCACGTCCGTATCTGCAGCTGTCAGGAACTGATTCTATACTATTTGAAGACCCGGCACCTTTAGGGGATGATGACGGTGACCTCGACCCCGGAGATACTGTGTTGTTTACTGCCTCAGTAACAAATCTGATGCTAACTGCCTACAATCCGATTTTGACACTCTCGACTGACAACCCTTACATTACTTTTATTGACAACGGTGTCCCCATGGACGGAGATCTGGCATCCTCTATTGTAACTAATAGTCTTAATCCTGTAAAGTTCGTAGTGAGCGACTCTGCTCAGGCTGTTATTGATAATTTTACGGTAACTATCACAGCTGATTCATTATCAGCAACTCCCGGAAGCTCGGAGTACTCTAAATCATTCCAGTTTACCTATGCTATAGGCACTCCGCGGATTCTTATTGTCGATGACGACCGCGGTAATTCACACGACACCAGTTTCACCAATGTCTTTCAACGTTTTGAAACACCTTATAAGATTTGGAATAAATCGGCCAACGGCACTCCGAGCGGTTCGGACTTAAGCAACTATCCGATGGTCTTCTGGCATACCGGTGAATACGCAACCAATGTACTTACTACCGGCGACATTCTGGCCATGAGGCAGTATATGGATGGCGGCGGAAACCTGCTTTTGTCCACTACTTCTGGAATCTCCCAACTCGACAATCTTGACTCTGCTTTTATGCATGACTATTTCAAGGCTGTTTACGATGGCACTATAACCCAACAGAATATTCGTGGAGTCACTGGCAGCCTGCTTGGCGATAACGTAAAATATAAGGCTCCCCACGCTGTGCCTTTTGCCGATGTCAGGCAGACAATGGCGCCGGTAGATAGTGGCGAGGCCTTCCTGAGCTTTGTATCGGGCAGTCCTACACCTTCGGCCGCTATCAGTTACTCCGGTTCTTATAAATCTGTCCTGCTGAGCTTTCCTTTTGAGGCGATTCAGGACAATGTTGGCGGAACCTGGCGGCCAAAAGACACTTTAATCAGCCGATTAATGTTCTGGCTCTTTGACTCTCCGGACAGTACCACTCCTCGTATGGTTCAGTCTCTTTTTCTGATTGGTGAGAATCAAAACAATGTTCTTAATCATACGCCAACTCTGGGCTGGTCAGCCAGCCGGGGCTATCCCGGCGACGCTCAGAATATGTATCAGCTGCAGATTGGCTCAGATAATGACTGGGGCACTGCTGAAATGTGGGATCCGGGAGAGATGGCCGGCTCCGATACTTCTGTAGTTTATGCCGGAGCGACTTTATTTGACGGAACAACATACTACGCACGAGTGCGAGTCAAAAACGGCAGCAGCTGGTCGGATTGGTACTACGACACCTTTGGCATGAATTCGCCTCCCCAGGCTCCGCTGGCCAAACATCCGGTTGGCGGCGAAATTGCGCCCAGAAAGCCTGCTCTCTTTGTAAATAATTCTGTGGATAACGAAGGCGATGCGCTTTTTTACATATTTGAAGTTTTCTCCGACGCCGCTCTGACTACTTTAGTGGCGTATGATTCTACAACCCTGGAGTCTGTCGATTCTACCAGCTGGACAGTTAACGTTAATCTGGATTATGAAACTGTCTATTGGTGGCGTTCAAAATCGAGCGACTATTTAGAATTTTCTGATTACTCTGCTGTTGAAACTTTTGAAGTTCAGAACCCACCGGTGGCTCCCTCTGCTCCGACAGCATTAGTGCCAGTTGATACAGGCGGCTACGCCTTGTTTGAGCTTATGCCGACATTTGACTGGACCTCGTCGACCGATGCCAATCCCTTTGACACTATCAGCTATAAACTAACTGTTGCAAAAGATGCCTTGTTTTTGACGGCAACCAACTATTTCAGTATTCCCTCAAGCAGCTACACTTTGACCGATTCGCTGGACTTAGCGCAGGAATATTTTTGGAGAGTAATTGCTAAAGACAATACAAATCTCAGCAGTCCCTCTTCTAATATTCTGACATTCTGGACCTGGACACCCGGCGATGTCGATCACTCCAACAGTGTGAATATTATTGATTTAACCTACATTGTAGATTTCATTTTCAGAGGCGGGCCGGGAGTTACACCTGAATTTATGGGAGATTTAAACGGTGATTGCAGCAGCCTGAACATTATTGATCTGACATATATTGTAGACTTGATATTCCGGGGAGGACCGCAGCCAGTCCCCGGTTGTCAGTAAAAGAAACTAAAGATTTTTAAAGCCGCCCTCTTGAAATAAAAGGGCGGCTTTTTTTGAACTTATCTTAATATTTTACACTGCAGCCGTATGAAACCGTGCTGCTCACCTTTATCACTTTTTTGGCCAGTCCGGCATCAAGTGCTGCCGCTACAAAATTCGTGGCACCTTTAACATCTTCCAGTTTTACAGATGGCTTATCGTCAATGGCTCCGGCATAAACTAAGACGCCTTTGGGATCGATAATGAACATATGAGGCGTCGTTTTCGCGCCATAGGTGTGGCCTACTTTTCCGTCCCCGTCAATCAGATAGGCAGTGGAGCTGGAACTAACTTCTTTTATTTTGGCAGTCAGCTCGTCGCCTGAAAAATTCCCCTGCTTACCGGGCGCAGACGAACAGATGGAAAGCCAGACAACTTCTTTCTTGGTATAATTTTGCTGAAGGGTCTGCATGTTTTCCGATTTATAATGTTTGAGCACAAACGGGCACTGCAGATTTATCCATTCTAAGACAA
>JADFLZ010000267.1 GCA_022564135.1 Candidatus Zixiibacteriota bacterium | reverse complement strand
AAATTGAACTGTTGATAGCCTCGTTGTAGCCAGGCGGTCACCTGACGGGTTATGCTAAGCTCAAAAAAAGGAGCCGCCAAAATGCCCGGTAGCCGTGTTATTTATCAAAACTGGATAGTAGAGCTGGGACTGGACCCGCTTAAAATCAAAAACTTCTTTGACATTATTGAAAGCAGCAGCGAAAAATCTGCAGAGATTGACCGCCAGGTCAGAGCTGCTATGGAAAGCCTCTCTGAAGATGAAATGGAGTTTGTCATTCGCTTTTATTTTATGGGGCAGGGTTATAACGAAATCTCGGAAAAATCAGGACGGGCCAATCATAAACTGGAAGCTCTGCATAAGCGGGCGATTCGCAAGCTGAAAAGCCGTCTGCAGCCGTTTGTCAAAAAAAGCTTCGGCATAAAAATAAAAAAAGGCAGAGCCTGTCTGATTTGTGATTCGCCAGAGCGAGCCAAAATCGACAGGATAATTTTGAAGAAGAAAGCGGAAGAGACCTGGAGTCCGGTCATGAAGCGTATTTATGAGAAGTTTGGAATTAAGATAAAGTCACCACAGACGCTGATCGGACATCAGAAATATCATTAACGAAGTCTTACTTCGACAGGCTCAGCATGACTTCCGGAAGAGTCTGCGTCATGGTGAGCCTGTCGAACCAGACGCAGATTATGGAAGAGACAGCTTGCGACCCTTCGGCCCTTCGACTTCTCGGTTACGCTCAGAACAAGCGCAGGCTCAGGGCGACTTGTTGAGATTGCTTCGTCACTTCGTTCCTCGCAATGACGGAAACAGGTTTATAAAATAGCTAAGCGACATCCTGTCATTGCGAGAAGTCCCCCGCCGAGGCGGGGGACAACGCGGCAATCTCGACTTGGTAGCGATGATAAGTGTAGGTCAGGAGCCTTGCGCTCCTGACGGTTCAAATTGAAATAGTCAGGACCACGCCAAGGAGGCGAGTCCTGACCTACAAACTAAAAAAGGAGAAAAAACAGAATGACCACAGAAACCAAACAAAAAGAACGTCTGCGCGGCGGGCATTGTCTCAACATTTTTGTCTCATACGAGCTCAAAGATCGACTTAAGAAATTAGCGCAAAAATATGACCGGACAACCTCGGATATGGTGCGGGCGGTGCTGAAAATCGGCATCCCGATGATGGAAGGTTTATCCGAAGCCGAGGAGATAATGGTCAGAGAGTACGTGCAGCTATTTAGAAAGTTGAGACAGGTGAAATCGCTGAAGGAGATATAGGGAGGGCGTGGGCTCAGGACGAACATTAGCAGATGGATTCCAGCCTCCGCTGGAAAGTAAGAAAACGCGGGAATGAAAAATCTTGGGTCGCCCACTGCTTGCGGTGGGATCCCAACGGAAATAATCCCGCGATAAATGATTGGGGAACCCAAGCCTAGAGCAGTAGAATATGTAGTTTTGGATTGATTACTTTAGCTATTTTATCAATATCTTTGACTGCTTGTTCGTATTTGCTTCTTAATTCTTCAAACATTCTAAAATCAGGTGGCTTTTGCCAATTAAGCAGAACAAACTTCTCGTAGGCATCATTGTGGTCATGAGTGATCAACTGTTCGATTGAACGTTCAACTGCATCCCAAGTCTTTCTAATTAAGGGAAAAAGCTTCTTAGTATAAGAAGGGTATCCCAATTGTGAAAAGAAATTGTCTTGATGCCCAATAGAATGATATCTGTTATCTGGCTTCCAAGAGCACTTGAAATCTCTCTCTATGTCCATCCCGCGAATTCTCCTTTTATAAGTATGTCTAGCTGTCGATTCTTGAATGGATAACGCTTGATTAATCTTATCAATAAATTGGACTATCTGGTGTTGGTCATCAACGTCTAAAGCTTCGTATGGTTTTTCGTTTAGCTTAAGGTCAAAATTGAATTGTTTCTTGTATATTTCTGGTTCTGCTAGCGCCCTTGCTTCCATTTGTACAAAAACTGTATGGAGAACTTGGTCAGGGACTCGTAGATTCTTAACCTCGAAAAGAAATAATTCATTTTCTTTATTAGCTTTAAAGTCAGGCGTCTTATCATCAGTTTCTGCTACTTTCTCAATTTCAGAATAATTATGATCAATAATCCAAGCAATTCCATTTATTTCCGCCAACAAATCAGTCATTTTATTGTCAAAGTCGCCATCGTTACCAGACAATGCGTTTGACATCTGACAGAATAGAGAGAGACCATGATCTTTGACCTTGCTCAAGATCGATTCAATCATATCGATATTGGTGGCCAAATTTCTGAGAATTATCTGCACTAACTCATTTCGTAACCAATCCTTGTTACTAACTCTTTCCTCAAGCATGTCTTTGAAGAATTCCCTCAACAGCGGATTTTTGTCCAGCTTTACGAATAGTTCATCTTTCAAATTTTCAAGTGTCGGCATAGATTCAATTTATTCAATATTGGCTGGAATCCATATCACTTTTACTTACGAAAAATCCCCTTGAGTGGCTTGTCTCAAGGTGGTATAATTAGGATTGTGTTAAGGAGAGATTGTAAATAATGTACGAAAAGCAAAGAACCATAAAATCGCCCATCTCTATATCCGGCATAGGCTTACATACCGGCAACAACTGCACGATGACCTTCAGGCCGGGTGAAGTCAACAGCGGTATTATCTTTGAAAGAGCCGACCTGCCCGAAAAGCCGAGGGTACTGGCCGATATTGACCATGTCATCGATATCTCACGCGGCACCACTTTGCAGGATGGCGAGGCCAAAGTCCACACAGTCGAGCATGTTCTGGCCGCTTTTGCCGGCCTTCAGATAGACAATATGATTGTTGAACTGGATAACAATGAACCGCCGGTGATGGATGGTTCTGCTTTGCCGTATGTCGAGAAACTTCTGGAAGCCGGTATTGTGGAACAGGCAGAAGATAAGTTCTATCTGGAAATTGACACACCGATGTCCTATAGCGAGCCGGAGCGGGGAGTAGATTTAGTCGCCACACCCTCGGATGAACTTCGCATTACTTTTTTAATCGATTACAAAAACCCGGCTTTGGGTACGCAGTACACGACCTTGATAAATCTGGAAAAAGAGTTTGTCAAAGAATTCGCGCCGGCACGGACATTTTGTTTTTTGTCAGAGCTGGAGATGCTTCGCGAGAAAGGATTAATCAAAGGCGGCGGACTTGATAATGCGGTGGTGATTTATGATTCGACCGAGGGGCAGGTCGAGGTAGACCGGATCAAGAAAGCGCTGAACATAAAAGGGGAAGCGTTTGTAGGCAAGACCGGCATAATAAACGATGTCCCTCTGCGGTTTCACAACGAACCGGTGCGTCATAAGACTCTGGATTTACTCGGTGATTTATTATTGATAGGTGCGCCTCTCAAAGGACATATTCTGGCGGCGCGCTCGGGACACAAAGCCAATGTTGCCCTGGCTAAAAAACTACGGGAGCTGTACAAGAAAAAGAAAATAGCCAGCAAGTATTCCGGTAAAACCGCCGGAGCATTTCTGGATATTAATGCTATCAAGAAAATAATGCCGCACCGCTATCCGTTTCTGCTGATCGACAAGATTATTGATCTGGTGCCGGACAAAAAAGTTGTGGCCATCAAAAACGTGACAATCAATGAGCCGTTTTTCCAGGGACATTTCCCTGGCCATCCGATTATGCCGGGGGTTTTGATTCTTGAGGCGATGGCGCAGTCCGGCGGGATACTGATTTTAAATGCCGTTGAAAAGCCCGAGGGCAAAATTGTTTATTTTCTGGGAATAGACAATGCCAGATTCCGCAAACCGGTTTTGCCGGGCGACCAGTTAGTATTTGAACTGACTATGAAAACTTTCAGGCGCAATATCTGCAAGATGTCGGGCAAAGCGTTTGTTAACGGCGTCGAAGTCTGCGGCGCTGATTTTATGGCAATGGTTGTGGACAAATGACAGATATTCACTCATCCGCGGTGGTTTCTCCCAAAGCTGAATTGGGCAGCGACGTAACAGTCGGGCCGTACTCTATCATTGAAGCAGATGTTCAAATTGGCGACGGCTGCAAATTAGAAAGTTCTGTACTCATTGCTTCCGGTGCTCGTATTGGCAAGAATGTAAGAGTCTCACATGGGGTGGTAATTTCCA
>JADFLZ010000266.1 GCA_022564135.1 Candidatus Zixiibacteriota bacterium | reverse complement strand
CAGCGGTTATGTATCGAGTATTCAATGAGTTTGTTAATCATTAAAATTGACTCCTAATGGTGCTGGTGAGCATCGCCCCCGCCTGAATTGCTGGCAATAGCTTCGTTAAGCCTGGTTTCGCTGTCGAGCATAAACTGTCCGGAAACTACAACCATTTCGCCGGTCTCAAGCCCCTCAAGTACTTCAACCAAGTCGCCGTCTGCAACCATGCCGGTTTTTATGTCTCTGGCTCTAAACTCTCCAGGCGCAGTTTCGATAAAGACCAGCTGACGCATGCCTGAATTGATAACTGCCGAACGAGGGATAACAATAGAGTGATCAGGTGTTATCGCGCTAATCCTGACTTCTGCGAACATGGCCGGTTTTAGGAGGCTTTCGGCGTTATCAATCTCCATACGAATCTCAGTCTGACGGTTGCTGTTAAGAAAAGGTGATAGGTAAATTATTTTCGAAGTTATTTGTTTCCCTGGTAAAGATGGCAAAGTGATCGTTACTTCCTGCCCGACCCTTAAATAGGGTAAGTCCTGCTCATAGACATATGCCGAGATCCAGACAGATGATAGATTCGCTATCTTGAACAATTCCTGACCGGTGAAAATATGATCACCTTCTTGCACGAACTTGCCTGTTACCGTTCCTGTATAAGGCGACTCGATAGTCATGGTCATCGCAGCCTCACCCGATTCATTAAGACGCTTTATCTGTTCGTCTGTAATGTCCCAGTTTTTAAGACGACTATAGGTGGCTCCCAGTAATCTTGGCCGTATAGTTGAGCTTCTTCCATCTTCGGAATCAAACGATTTAAGTGCTATCAGATATTCATTCTGGGCTGCGACTAATTCGGGCGAATATATTTCAAGCAACGGCTCACCAGATTTAACATGTACGCCCGTTTCGTTAATGTAGAGCTTTTCCACGTATCCCTGGATTTTGACATTTACAGAGAATTGCTCAGATTCGCGATAGGACACTTGTCCGTAGACACGAATAGTTCTGGTTAGTTTCTTATAGTCGACTTTTGTTGTAGCCACGGCCATGTTCTGGCGGGTAATCGGATCGATCAAGACGGCACCGTCACCTCGGCCTTTATCAATTTTGGGGACAAGGTTCATATTACAGATGGGGCAGATGCCAGGTTCGTTAACGATTATTTGCGGGTGCATACCGCAAGTGTATTGCTGGACTTTGCTGTCTGACTCGGAACTGCTTTCCATTTCGGGCATATGCTCCATACTGGAACTGCTTTCCATTTCAGAATGGTCATGAGCTTTTTCTTTCGGAACCAGATTCATATTGCACTTCGGACAAAGTCCGGGCTCGTCCGAGACAACCTCAGGATGCATGGGACAGGTATAGACCTGTGACGAGTCGGCTTGTACTTTTTGATCTGTCTTTTGATCTGAACAGCCTGATACAACAACCAGAGCTGCTACCGCAAAAAGAATTATCAATGCGTAAATTTGCTTTTTCATTTGGTTATTTTCCATATTCTTTGCCGCTCAGTTCATCAAGAACCGCCAGTGTCTGATGGAACTGTTTGACAAGGTTTAAAAGTGCCAGTCTGGAATTAAGAAGCGTTATCTGATCATCCATTACCGCCTTAAGGTCAATCTGGCCGACTTCATGGGCAGCAAAGGCTGCCTCGAAGGCAGCTTCCGCCAGAGGGATGATCGTCTTTTGATACTGTTTCGCCTGTTTGTTAAGGCTTCCCAGTTGTTGTTGAGTATCCTTGATTGATTGCTGCAATAAAATACTGATAGACTTTTCTTCCGCCTGTGTGGCCAATAGTTCCTGCCGCTTGGCCCGAACTTCGTTTTTCTGCTTTGTAAAAAACCATAGCGGAATTGACAGGCCGACTTTGAAAGAGAGGAAATCTTCGCCGCCAATTGGCTCGGTCAACTTGTCACTTCGAATTCTATAATCAATTCCCAGCATGAAGTCCGGTAAATATTTGGAACGTGCCAGTGACTCTTTACTTTTGACAGCCTTAATGTTAAAACGAGCTCTAGCCAGACTCGGGTTGCCTGTTACTGCATTTGTCTCTACTGGTAAAACCGCATCAATTTCAAGCGGGAGCAGTGCTGCAATTTCTGTAGATACGATAAAAGAATCATTGGTCAAGTGTCCCAGTCTTAACAACGAAGATTCTTGATTGGAAGCAAACTGCAGCTTTTTATTGGTTAATTCGGCGCTTTTTATTTCTGAAGAAATTACTTCTTCAAGAGAACTTTCGCCGTTGGCATATCTGGTCTCAACAAACTCTACTATGTCTTTACTTATGTTTATGTTTTCATCTATCAATTTTGTCGCCAGAACCCAGTAAGAATAGTCGTAGTAGCTTTCTTTGACCTGACGTACCACTCTATTACGGGCGATTTTCACATTTTCTGACTGAACATCCGTAAGCGAATTAGCCAATCGAGACTTGGCCGACAATTTGCCCGGCCAGGGGATCGGCTGCATAAAACCAATCGACTTGCCGGACATAGGCGTCTGGTCGAATGACAAAGACGAGCGCGGCATATTCGAAGCAGCAAATGTCAGCTGCGGGTCAGGCAGAGCGCCGGCTGCTTTCGATGCAAAATCAGCAGAGCTGTGCCAGTACTTGGCAGCGATTATATTGGTGTTGTTGTCCAGCGCTTTTTTAATTAAAGAGTCAAGCGCCAGCGGTCCGCCAAAACTTTGTGCTCCCGGCATGCTCAGAAAAACCAGCAGCAGGGCAGACCGGTAAAATCCTCTTATAGCCATAATAAAACTCCACTTTCATAAATGGTTGAATTGAAATAATAGGCATGGCTATGCCCGTAATTCGACTATAAAGGATTTTTTAAATTAAAAAAGCTGAGTTGGAAATATATAACGGGGGAGAGTTAAGAGTCTTTATGAGATTGTCAGATATTACCCAAGTTGGTTTCTCTGACAGTCTGTTGGCAATTGTTACATCGCAAATATCATTGTTCTGATTTAGCTCAAATTTGTTCTGGATATCAGCTCTAAAAGGAGCCGGAACCAGCGGCTGAGACTGTTCTACTTTACAGGGGCAGGACTCTTCTTGCAAAAGTTCTTTGATTGGACAGCTGTCATTATCTGTATCAGCCGGGCAGCAGCAACAGGATTTGGTCTCTGCCATATTTTGAAGAGTTACGGCCTGCAATACAGGTGCAGCCATCAGGCAGATAGCCACTATTATAGTGGGCAGTATAGTGGTCAGAAATCTCAATTTGTTTGAACGTATTTCTTTCATATGAAAATCTCTCAGCCTTTTTAACGCTAAAGGCCGAATAAAGTTTCCTGTTTTCTTATCGGAAGGATAATGCCATAAATTCACATATGCCACTATTTTCAAGTAATCGCGATTTCCCCCATTATTGATGTAAACAGATTAATCCCTGCCACAAGTACAATAATCACTACTAAGTATGGACAAATTCTCTTTATAGCCTATATTTCTATATAATCAGCAAATTAATCCTCTAATTAAGGAGAAATCCAATGTATAGAACTATCCTACTTACAGTCATCGTAATTTGCCTATTTACAGGCTCTTCATTTGCTGCCGTGCCGCAACTTATCAACTTTCAAGGAGTTTTGACCGATTCTGTAGGGACTCCTCTCGACGGCTCCTTTGATATAACTTTCAAACTCTACGGCCAGGCATCCGGTGGAGCTGACTTTTGGACCGAACCCCATATTGGAGTAGCGGTCAGCAATGGTACATTTTCAGTCCAGCTTGGTTCAATAACTCCATTTGCCGGAATTTCACCGCCTCCGGGAGATGAGTTTTGGATGGGAGTCACTGTCGAGACAGACCCTGAGATTTCTCCCCGCACCCGGTGGGTGTCAGTGCCTTTTGCTTTTCAGGCTGCCGGGGCGGACACAGCTTCTTACGCCCACCAGGCAGGACAGGTTGATACGGCATGGTTTGCTTTTACTTCTCGCCAAAGCGATACCGCCGACTTCGCCTGGCTATCACGATTTTCTGATACTGCCAACTACGCCGGGCGATCACTATTTTCTGATACGGCTGACTACTCTGAAACAAGTCTCCGGGCCGATACAGCCCGTCACGCGCTAAGTATTGCTGATAACACAGTTGACAGTTCGAAGAT
>JADFLZ010000265.1 GCA_022564135.1 Candidatus Zixiibacteriota bacterium | reverse complement strand
TAAGAACTCTATTTGAGTTGTATATCTTTCAAGAAAAAGAACAGCCCTTTCCGGTTGTGAATTTTTTATGTACGCAATAGCAAGAAAATACTCAACTACCGGTCTGGCAAATCTTTTATGAATAGGGATAGCTTTTGTATAGTACTCTATAGCTTTTTCATAATTGTTGCGAATCATTTCAATTTTTCCGTAACCTATCTGAATCATGGCCTCTTCAAATTTACCATTTGTCTTCAGAACCTGGGGCATTGCCTCATCCAAAACACTAATTGCCTGTGAAATATTGCCCGATTGTGCCAGAACGTAAGCGTAGGCAATAACAAAATCATTTTGGTCCCCGGATCCTGTTTGTACAATGAGAAGACGACCTTCTCTGATGTCTTTCAGAGCTTCTTCGTATCGCCCCAAATCGGCATTAATAAATCCTCTAATGATGTACTTGAAGTAACGTGGGAATCCTTTAGAATTATCCAAACCATCAGCCGCGATGCCCTCGTCCAGAATTTGAAGTGCCTGCTCAAATTTGCCTTGATGCAATTTACTGTAAGATAAATAAAGTCTTCCAGCCGAACGAGCTTGTTTTTCTTTGTCATTGATAAGAGCTTGGGCACAACTGTCTGCTCTTTCGTAGTCTCTCAGATGGCAAAATATAAGGACAAGTGCGTTAAGTGAGCCTACAAATCGTGGATCCTTTGTCAGAGCTTGCCGGTAAGCTGCCACTGCCAAGTCAAATTTTCCCGCTGCCGCATAAATTTCTCCGCGCGAGTCATAGGGATTCGGTTCATTGGGAGCTATGGCTATATATTTATCCAGGGCATCAATTGCTTTATCATATTCTCGCATATCTTTATAGGCATAGGCCAAAAGATTGTAGAGAAGCTTGTCCCCCGGATCAATCTTTAGAGCTTCTTTTAAATAGTAAATTCCTTTTACTAAATCCCCCACTATATTGATATGACCCCTCGCAAGACGCTCATAAGCGTATTTGTCATCTGGAAATTCGCTTATTATTTCTTTTAGCATTGACTTGGCGCCATCCATATTCCCGTTTGCCGCGTCAGAAGCGGCGAGTATATGCAATCTTTGTAATCGGGTTGTATTGTCTGAATACTTTACTGCCTGTCTTATGAGCTCTTTCGACCGGTCGTCTAATATCCACGTCATTGCCAGTCGAAAGTATGCCATGGCAAAAGTCGAGTCTAATTCGATCGCTTTCTGGTAACTTTCTCTGCCTTTTCGAGTGTAATATTTCCTAATATAGTCCATGCCTTCCAGATAATACCTGTATGCTTCAGGTGAGTTGGTAGTCACTTCCGACAATTTCTTGTCAGTCGGTTCACCGGCGAGCTCGGGGATATCAAGGTCGTTTCTTATTTCAGCAGACAATTTATCCACCTGAGCAAAGATGTCCTCGTTATTTACTGCAACCGAGCGCTGCGAGGCTTCAAGCTGACCTGAACTGACTTCTATTATTTGGGTTGTTATAACGACTTTGGGCTGCATTTGTAATATAGTTCCGGTCAGCATCCAGGTTGCCCCGGCTTTCTGCGCCACCTGCGAGGCTGTTTCTCGGTCTATATTGCGGCTGCCTTCTTTACCCAATTGCCTTAATATGTCATACATACGCTGACTGGAGACAACTCGCAGATATTTTGATCCCGATAAATCCGTAATCAGCAAATTAGTGACAATTTCGCCCAATCGGGTTGAATCGGTCGGGTCTACTAAGTTATCAAAGTACATCACGGCCAGACGGTTTTCAGCCGCGACTGCTTCACCTGACAGAATCCATTTTTTCAGGCCCGATTTCTGAGTTCGGCGAAAGCCTGAGATAGAACGAGAAGCAGAGCTAATATCGCCGGAGTCAAGCATTCGTTTTTCTCTTATCAAATCTGCCCCTACGTCGGCGGCTGTCTGATAGCGGGTGCGGGCGTCTTTTTCCAGCAGCTTATCGACTATCTGCTGAATGCCGTCGGGAACGCCGGACTTATATCGGGAGACCGGTTCCGGTGTTTCATCAGTAATTGAACGAGCCACCGCGGCATCGGTATCACCGACAAACGGCCGGCGACCGGTTAACATCTCATATAATATCACACCTATTGAGAAAATATCAGAACGCTGGTCAACATCTTTCCCCGTAATCTGCTCCGGCGACATATAGCCGACTGTTCCAAGAGTTGAACCGGTTTTGGTCAGTTTCTCTTCACCCGACAGAGTCGCCAGTCCAAAATCCAATAAGCGGGGCTTGTTTTTCGTGTCGATAATGATGTTGCCCGGTTTGATATCACGATGTACAATACCGGCGCTGTGTGCCTCGTTTAAACCCTCGCAGATTTGCATGCAATAGTCAATTGCTCCCTGTACAGACAGCTTGCCCTGTTTTATAACTTCACGAAGTGATTGCCCTGCAATATGTGCCATGGCAAAAAACGGCCTGCCCTGATACTCTCCGACTTCGTGCACCGGAACTATATTGGGATGGTCAAGTTTGGCGGCAGCTTTAGCTTCACGGGTGAATCGGGCACGGCTGGTTTCGTCCTGACTGAGGTGAAAAGAAAGAAACTTGAGCGCTACTTTGCGGTCCAGCTTGGTATCATGAGCCAGATAGACTTCGCCCATGCCTCCGGCGCCGATTTTCGAGATAATCTGGTAGTGCGCTACTCGCGTACCGGCAGTCAGCTGAACAAATGATTGAGTGTTGTCGTCGTTTTGCATTAATTGCACCCGATTAAAAGAAATCTACGACAATCAATTTCAATTTACAACTGGAAATACCTTATTACAAAATAATCACCAGTCGGCCGATCTGAACATCTCCTGTCTCAGTATTCTCAACAGTCCAGTAATATAACCCCGATACCACTGCCTGGGTGTTGCGGGTTATCAGGTCCCAGGTGTTGTGGGAAGCGTTAGGGTCTGAAATGTTTTTGTCATGAAATATCTCACGCACCAAATCACCGTCTAATGAAAATATGCTGATAGTGCACTTTGGCGGAAGATTGGCGAAGTGAATTCTTCGGGAGCGGTCATCAGATCGTTGAGTTTGAGTTAAGCGCTGACCCAAAATATCCAGACCCTCAAATCCTTGCTGGCGATAGTTCTGGTCAATCCTGTAAGGATTAGGATATATAAATACCTCCAGATTTTTTTGAGCCACTCCTTCTGCCGTTTCAAGTGGATAGACATTTGCCGTGTTGAGTGTCAAACTCGTCTCAAGTGGTGGTAACCCGGAAGTTGGTGAACCAAAGTCAAAAGCTGTTACACTTATCCAGTAGGGAACAGTCGGCAGCAGGTTACTTACAATATATTCATACTCAAAATAACGCGGTAATCCTTCAGCAGTTTTCTCCGCATCAGGCAAGGAATCTAATACCAATGTGCTCGGGTAGGGCTGATTTGGGTATACTTTATTTATGCCATCAGGGTCGGTCAGACTTGATACATTAAATCCCTGACGCTCAAAATAGAACTGCGAATCAATTGGAAACAGGGGATGACGATAGGGTCTGGCACGTGTGAAGGCCAAAGGATCAAAAGTAGAATCACCAAAAGCATATAAGCTGAATAGTTCGTCGTAAGTAAAAGGGTTATCAATTAGTTCGTAAGTGGGAGGCAAAACATTTTCATTAAAAGTCCATTTATTATAGTTTTCTCTGTCATAGGAAGTTAGTCGGCTGTAACTGGTAGTGCGGTCATCGCGAGCGATATAAATTCGGTATCCTTCAAAATCCACAACCCTTGTGAAAGGGTCTTTGGTGGTTTCTGACTTGTAGCCGTTAAAATGGATTCGAATCTTCCCGACGCTTGGTTCAAGAAAGAGCTTTGGAGCCGGAGGCGGAGAAGCGCCCTTGAAATCCGGTACTCCATCACCGGATGCGAAAGTCGTATCAACTTTCGAATAAGTGTAGATTGTATCCCAGGGAGTGACAGAACTATCAACTGATTCAATTACACTATCAATAGGGCAGAATCTCATTTCACCGTAATAGCCATCGCCGTCGGTGTCAACCCCGGGATTATCGTAAATCCAGCCGGCCCAGCGGGCGTTAACCAGAAAGTTTTTGAAATTCAAGTTTGCGTAATACGCTTTAGGGTTCAGGGGCAGATTTGCTA
>JADFLZ010000014.1 GCA_022564135.1 Candidatus Zixiibacteriota bacterium | reverse complement strand
CCCTGTTCTGACGACTTCGACTCTTCCAGCGGGCGCAAGTTTTACAGATAACGGTAACGGTACCGGATCATTTGACTGGACACCGGATTTCTTACAGTCCGGCACATATAATGTGACTTTTTACGCGACTGACGATAGTTCCGCGATTGATTCTGAAATAGTAACAATCACAGTCAACGATGCCGGTAACCAGCTGCCGCTTCTGGCTGCGATTGGCGCCCAGTCAACTACTGAAAATGTTCTGCTTTCGTTTGGGGTTTCAGCTTCAGATATTGAAAGTATTCCGACTTTAACAACTTCGACTCTGCCGACTGGTGCAGTCTTTATAGATAACGGTAATGGAACAGGAAGTTTTGACTGGACGCCGACATTCCTTCAATCAGGCAGCTATAATATAACTTTCTATGCTACCGACGACAGTACAGCAGTTGATTCAGAAGTTGTCACGATTACAGTTAACGATGCCGGCAACCAGCTGCCTGTTTTGGCTGTAATTGGTGCCCAGTCTACAACAGAGAACATATTACTAACTTTCGGAGTATCGGCTACCGATATAGAGAGTACGCCAGTTCTGACGACATCGGCACTTCCGACTGGTGCAGTCTTTACGGACAACGGCAACGGTACCGGATTATTCGACTGGACGCCAGACTTCTTACAATCCGGCTCTTACAACGTAACATTTTATGCAACTGATGACAGTTCATCGGTAGATTCAGAATTAGTCACTATTACAGTCATCGATGCCGGCAACCAGCTTCCGGTACTTTCTGCAATTGGCGCTCAGTCTACCACAGAAAATGTTCTTCTTTCGTTTGGAGTTTCGGCGACTGATATAGAAAGTACTCCAGTTCTGACGACATCAACGCTACCTACTGGGGCGGTCTTTACAGATAACGGCAACGGTACGGGTACGTTTGACTGGACACCCGACTTCTTGCAATCTGGCGCTTACAGCGTAACCTTTTATGCCACCGATGATAGTATAGCAGTAGATTCAGAAATTGTCACGATCACAATCATTGAAGCCGGCAACCAATTACCAGTTCTTGCTGCGATAGGTGCGCAATCGACCACAGAAAATGTTAACCTGAGTCTTGGTGTATCAGCGACTGACGCCGAAGGAGCACTTCCGACTCTGACGACATCAACGCTTCCGAGCGGAGCAGTCTTTGCAGACAATGGTAACGGTACCGGCTCATTTGACTGGACCCCCGATTTCTTCCAGTCCGGCACATATAATGTAACGTTCTACGCGACTGATGACAGCACAGCAGTAGATTCTGAGATAGTCACTATTACAGTCAACGATGCTGGTAACCAGCTGCCTGTTCTTGCTTTAATTGGCTCACAGTCAACTACCGAAAATGTACTGCTTTCATTTGGAGTTTCAGCTACTGATATTGAAAGTACGCCTACTCTGACAACATCAGTACTACCTACTGGTGCAATATTTACTGACAATGGCAACGGTACTGGCTCATTTGACTGGACGCCAGACTTCTTACAATCCGGCTCTTACAACGTAACATTTTATGCTACCGATGACTCCTTGTCTGTTGACTCAGAAATAGTGATTATTACAGTTATCGATGGTGGCAACCAGTTACCGATTCTTGCTGCAATAGGCGCTCGTTCAACTATTGAAAATATAACACTCTCATTCGGTGTTTCTGCGACAGACATAGAGAGTACACCGGTCTTGAGCACATCCGCTCTGCCTGCGGGAGCTTCCTTTACAGTAAACGGAGATGGTACTGGCAGCTTTGACTGGACCCCGACATTCTTGCAGTCAGGATCATATAACGTCACTTTTTATGCCACAGACGACTCTGCTTCAGTTGATTCCGAAGTAGTCACCATAACAGTCAGCGATGGCGGCAACCAACTGCCTATACTTGCATCAATCGGGGGCCAGTCTACCACAGAAAATGTGCTGCTCTCAATCGGTATATCGGCCAGTGATATAGAAAGTACTCCTGTTCTGACGACATCGACCCTGCCAACTGGTGCAGTCTTCATAGATAACGGCAATGGCACCGGAACCTTTGACTGGACCCCGACATTCCTGCAGTCAGGGAGCTATAGTGTAACTTTTTATGCTGCCGATGACAGCACAGCGATTGACTCCGAAATAGTTTCAATAACTGTAAACGAGGCCGGCAACCAGGCCCCGACTCTGGCTGCGATTGGTGCCCAATCAGCTACTGAAAATGTGCTGCTATCATTCGGAGTATCCGCAACAGATATAGAAGGTACTGTCTCGCTGACAACTTCCGCACTTCCGCCAGGAGCAGCGTTTACAGATAATGGTGATGGCTCCGGTTCATTTGACTGGACTCCCACATTCCTGCAGTCCGGCACATATAATGTGACTTTTTACGCGACTGATGATAGTACAGCCATAGATTCTGAAGTAGTAACTATCACTGTCAATGACGCCGGCAACCAGCTTCCGATTTTAGCAGCAATCGGTGCGAAGTCAACTACAGAAAACATCCTGCTTAATTTTAATATCTCTGCAACGGATATAGAGAGCACTCCGGTTCTGACAACATCAAGTTTGCCTAATGCAGCAATATTTACAGATAACGGTAATGGAACTGCTTCATTTGACTGGACGCCGTTATATAACCAGTCTGGTGTTTACAATATTACATTTTATGCAACTGACGACAGCACTGCGATTGATTCTGAAATTGTTGTAATTACTATTATTGAGGCGGGTAACCAGCCGGTCACGCTTAACCCGATTGGCAATCAATCAGTAAGCGAAGGCATTAATTTAAGCTTTACAGTTAGCGCTACAGATCCTGACTCTACTTTCGCCCTAATGACAACTTCAGCGCTACCTTCAGGCGCTACTTATATCGACAATGGCGATGGCAGCGCGATTTTTGACTGGACTCCTGATTTTACTCAGTCCGGTTCTTATAATATTACGTTTTATGCAACAGATGGTATCTCAACCGATTCTGAAATTATCAATATTAACGTCCTTGAGTCCGGCAACCAGCCCCCGACATTGGCTGCCATCGGAGATAAATCTCTTACCGAGGGCGCCTTATTAAGTTTTAGTGTTTCAGCAGTTGACCCGGATAGCACAATACCAGGTTTGAGTACCTCCACTCTTCCAACAGGAGCTCTGTTTGTAAATAACGGGGATGGTACCGGCAGCTTTGACTGGACACCGGACTTTACCCAGTCCGGTATTTACAACATCACTTTTTACGCCACGGACGGGGTAGCCACAGATTCAGAACAGATTTCGATTACCGTCAACGAGGCCGGAAATCAGTCACCGGTATTGACTGCAATTGGAGCACAGGGAGTTATCGAAGGTGCTAACTTAAACTTTGGCGTTTTTGCCAGCGATGCCGACGGCACCACGCCGATACTGAGCACCAGCAGTTTGCCGACCGGAGCTGTCTTTGTAGATAGCGGCAACGGCAGCGGTTCTTTTGACTGGACACCAAGTTTTACTCAAAGCGGAGTATATATCGTTACATTTTATGCCACAGATGGCAGCGCCACCGATAGTGAAATCGTGACCATTTCTGTTGTCGAAGAAGGCAACCAGTCCCCGGTGCTTGCTCTGATTGGAGCTCAAAGCATTACCGAAGGTATTAATTTGAATTTCGGAGTCTCAGCCTCTGACCCCGATAGCACTATTCCCAGCTTGACAACTTCGTCTCTGCCAATCGGGGCAACTTTTAGTGATAATGCCGATGGAACAGGAGTTTTTGACTGGACACCGGAATTTGTTCAATCCGGTTCATATAATATCACTTTCTATGCCTCAGACGGCGTTGAAATTGACAGCGAAACTATTGTAATCACCGTTAATGAAGCCGGTAATCAGGAACCGGTAATGGCTACGATAGGTGCTCAAAGTACAATCGAAGGATTAAATCTTAATTTTGTTGTTTCAGTTATTGACCCCGACAGTACATTTTTAACATTGACAACATCATCGCTTCCGTCCGGCGCCAGTTTTACAGATAACGGCGACGGCACCGGTACTTTTGACTGGACGCCGACATTTACCCAGAGTGGCAGCTACTTCGTAATATTCTCGGCCATTGATGACAGCAGCGCCGGGGATAGCGAAATAGTTTCCATTACAATCAATGAAGCTGGCAACCAGTCGCCTGTGCTGACGGCGATAGGTGCGCAGTCGACTACTGAAAATATAAATCTGGCATTCTCTGTTTCCGCTACCGACCCAGATGCCACTACTCCAACTTTGACAACATCGTCACTTCCGAGTGGGGCAACGTTTATAGACAATGGCAACGGTACCGGTAATTTCAGCTGGACGCCTAACTTTATCCAGGCGGGAATATATAACATAACTTTCTATGCTTTAGACGGCGCTCTAACTGACTCAGAGATTGTAACTATAACTGTTACTGAAGCAGGCAACCAAACTCCTGTCATGTCAGCGATAGGTGCCCAATCTACTACTGAAGGAGTTCTGTTAAGTTTCGGGCTGTCTGCCAGTGATGCGGATTCTACCATTCCGGCCTTCTCAGCATCAACATTACCTTCAGGAGCTTCGTTTACGGATAATGGTGATGGCTCGGCAACATTTGACTGGACGCCGGATTTTGTCCAGAGCGGAATATATAATGTCACTTTTTATGCTACCGACGGCCTGGCCACCGACAGCGAAATAGTTACTATTACCGTCAATGATGGCGGCAACCAGTTACCAATTCTAGCCGCGATAGGAGCGCAATCTACAACAGAAAATCTGAATCTCAATTTCGTAATTTCGGCTTCCGACCCCGAAGGCACTGCGCCGTCTTTGACGACTTCAAGCTTACCAGCCGGCGCCAGCTTTGTTGACAACGGCAACGGCACCGGAACATTTGACTGGATACCGGACTTTACCCAGAGTGGTTCATATAACCTTACATTTTATGCCACTGACGATTCAGCAGCCGTTGATTCTGAACAGGTTACCATCACTGTCATCGAATCAGGTAACCAGGCACCGGTTTTAGATCCAATAGGAGCAAAAGGCAGCACCGAAGGAGTTCTGCTTAGCTTTAGTTTGTCAGCTTCGGATCTTGATGCCACCATCCCAACTTTATCGGCCATAGCTTTACCGTCGGGCGCGAACTTAATTGATAATGGTAACGGTACAGCAGACTTTAGCTGGACGCCGGATTTCGTCCAAAGCGGTATTTACAACGTGACTTTTATCGCCGATGACGGACTCGCTGCCGATAGCGAAACAATTACAATTACCATAAGCGATGCCGGTAACCAGAACCCCGTCTTAGCTACCGTTGGCTCAAGAAATATTTTAGAAGGTGTCAATCTTAACTTCGTAATTTCAGCTGCTGACCCCGAAGGCAACCCGCCGACATTGACAACATCAACTTTGCCGTCAGGAGCGACATTTATAGACAACGGCGACGGCACCGCAACGTTTGACTGGACACCGAATTTTAATCAAGGCGGCATCTATGGTGTTTCGTTTTACGCTACCGATGATTCGTCTGCAGTAGATTCAGAAAATGTAACTATTACAGTGACCGAAGCCGGTAACCAGATACCGGTACTGGCGGCAATTGGCCCGCAAAGTACCAGTGAAAACGTTCAGTTATTGTTTAGCATTTCTGCCAGCGACCCGGACGCTACTACTCCGACACTCAGCGCAGTTTCTCTGCCGAGCGGTGCGGTTTTTACAGATAACGGCAATGGCACCGGCTCTTTTGACTGGACACCGGATTTCACTCAAAGCGGAACTTATATCGTAACGTTTATAGCTTCCGATGGCCTGGCCAGCGACAGCGAAATAGTTTCGATTACGGTGAACGAAGAAGGCAACCAGGCGCCAACTTTGGCAGCAATCGGGGCAAAGAGTGTTACCGAGGGTGCAAATCTGGGCTTCACTGCTACCGCAACGGATTTAGACGGTACCACGCCAAGTCTCAGCAGTTCAACTTTGCCGGGTGGTGCCAGTTTTACAGATAACTTAAACGGCACCGGAACCTTCGACTGGACGCCGACATTTATCCAGGCAGGAAGTTATGTTGTAACATTTTATGCCTCAGACGGCGCCCTGACAGACAGTGAAGTGGTCACCATAACAGTCAACGAAGCCGGCAACCAGGTCCCGGTACTTTTTTCGATAGGTTCAAAAGCTACTACAGAAGACATTCCGCTGTCATTCGGTATTTCTGCCACAGACCCCGATAGCACCATACCATCTTTATCCGCTTTATCACTTCCAGGCGGCGCCACTTTTATAGATAACGGTGACGGCACCGGCACCTTTGACTGGACACCAAACTTCATCCAAGGCGGCATCTACAATGTAACGTTTATAGCTGCCGACAGCCTGGCTGCAGATAGTGAAGTGGTTACGATAACAGTTACAGAAGCCGGTAACCAGCCTCCTGTTTTGGCTACAATAGGTGCGCAGAACATCGTCGAAGGACTAAATCTCAATTTTGCAGTCTCAGCCTCTGATCCGGATAGTACCACGCCAACGTTGACTGTTTCAAGCTTACCGTCGGGAGCCTCATTTACTGATAATGGTAATGGCAGCGGCATCTTTGACTGGACACCGGATTTCACTCAGGCCGGAACCTATATCATAATATTCCGTGCCTCAGATGGTCTGGCTTCAGATAGTGAAGTGGTCGCAATTACGATTAACGAAGCCGGCAACCAGATTCCGGTTCTCTCTGGCATAGGACCACGTTCTACAACGGAAGGAGTAACTCTCAACTTTACGGTTTTAGCTACCGACGCCGATGGTACCACTCCTGTCATAAGCACTTCCGCACTCCCACCAGGAGCAACATTTACAGATAACCTTGACGGCACCGCTGACTTTGACTGGTTGCCAACCTTTACCCAGAGCGGCAGCTATGTCGTAACTTTCTATGCCACCGATGGTGCCGCGACCGACAGCGAAATAGTATCCATTACAGTCAATGAGGCCGGCAACCAAATTCCGCAACTTGACCCGATTGGTGCTAAGGGAACGACCGAAGGAATAAGCCTAAACTTTGAAATCTCTGCTTCAGATGTAGACGGTACCACTCCAAGCCTGGTGACATCAACCTTACCGACCGGCGCATCTTTTATAGACAATGGAAACGGCACCGGCACATTCGATTGGACACCGGACTTTACCCAGAGCGGGACATATAATGTCACTTTTTATGCCTCAGACGGCGTTGCCACTGACAGCGAAGTTGTTACAATCAGTGTTAGCGAAGCTGGCAACCAGACTCCGGTATTAGACCCAATCGGATCGAAAGTTATCAATGAGGGTGTTAATCTTAATTTTGGAATTTCCGCCTCTGACCCGGATGGCTTACTGCCCAGCCTGGCAACCTCGGCCCTGCCTGCAGGTGCTATCTTTACCGACAACGGCGACGGTACCGGCACTTTCGACTGGACACCATCTTTTGTCCAGGCCGGACTATACAACATTACTTTCTTCGCCTCAGACGGTGCCGCCAAAGACTCAGAAATAGTTTCGATAACTGTTATAGAAGCCGGCAACCAGACTCCGGTTCTTATTGCAATAGGAGCCAAATCTGCTACCGAAGGAACCAGCCTTAACTTTGGAATAACCGCCAGCGACCCGGACAGCACTATTCCTAATCTGTCAACTTCGTCACTCCCTGCTGGAGCAATTTTTGTAAATAATGGTGATGGCACTGGCACTTTCGACTGGACACCAGACTTTACCCAGAGCGGTATATACAACGTAACTTTCTATGCTACCGACGGACTGGCCACCGATAGTGAACAGGTAACTATTACAATATTTGAAGCTGGCAATCAAAATCCAGTTTTGGCGGCTATAGGTGCACAGTCAGTTTCCGAAGGAAGTCTATTATCGTTTGCGGTTACTGCCAGCGATCCGGATGGTACTTTCGCGTCACTTTCTACTACTGCGCTTCCGGCGGGAGCTTCTTTTGCCGACAACCTTGACGGTACTGGTAGTTTCAGCTGGACACCAAACTTTATTCAAAGCGGCACCTACAACGTCACCTTCTATGCCACCGACGGCGTTGCCACCGACAGCGAAGTGGTTTCAATAACAGTCAGCGAAGCCGGCAATCAGTCTCCTGAGCTATTTACCATTGGCGCCCAGAATACCACCGAAGGTGTTAATCTAAATATCGCAGTTTCAGCTGCCGACGCCGACAGCACCACGCCAACTTTAACAACTTCGTCATTGCCGACAGGCGCGAGTTTTACCGATAACGGCGACGGTAGCGGTGTATTTGACTGGACCCCTGATTTTACGCAAAGCGGCACCTATAACGTCACTTTTTATGCTTCTGATAGTCTTGCCACCGACAGTGAAGTTGTCACAATCGGTGTTAACGAGGCCGGCAACCAGTCTCCTGAATTGGCAGCTATTGGCGCACAAAGCAGTACCGAAGGAATAAACTTAAACTTTACAGTCTCTTCTTCGGATCCCGACGGCTCAATACCAGTTCTGACGACATCATCGCTTCCCGCCGGAGCCAGCTTCGCCGACAACGGTGACGGTTCGGGCACCTTCGACTGGCTGACAGACTTTACTCAAAGCGGCACTTATTTCGTAACGTTCCGCGCATCCGACGGTGTACTACTTGATAGCGAAGTTGTAACAATTACCATATTAGAATCAGGCAACCAGGTTCCGACACTAAATCCAATAGGCGCCAAGTCTGTTACCGAAGGCAATAGTCTTAACTTCAGCATAACAGCCACCGACCCCGACAGCACCATCCCCGTTCTAACAACTTCCTCTCTGCCGACCGGGGCATCATTTACTGACAACGGTGATGGTACCGCCGACTTTAACTGGACACCTAATTTTATTCAAGCTGGCTCTTACAACGTCACTTTCTATTCCTCAGATGGTGTTGCAACCGACAGCGAGGTTGTTACTATCACCGTCAACGAAGCCGGCAACCAAACGCCGTCTCTGGCAGCAATCGGAGCACAGGCTATTAATGAAGGTGCCAATCTTAACTTGCTTATTTCAGCCTCTGATGCAGACAGCACAATTCCATTTATGTCAGCCGCGCCACTGCCTGCCGGGGCCACTTTCACTGACAACGGTGACGGTACCGGCACCTTCGACTGGACGCCCGATTTTACCCAGAGCGGTACATATAATATAACATTTGCCGCCTCCGATGGTTTAGCCGCTGACAGTGAAGTGGTAACTATCAATGTTAATGAGTCCGGCAACCAGGCACCGGTTTTAGAGCCTATCGGCTTTCAGTCCACTACTGAAGACGTCAGCCTGAATTTTAATATCGCAGCTTCCGATCCGGACGGTACTACGCCAACATTGTCAACTTCATCACTGCCAACTGGTGCGACTTTTGTTGATAGTGGAAACGGAGTTGGAAATTTTGAGTGGACACCAGGCTTTGATCAAAGTGGTGATTATTTGGTGACTTTCTATGCCACCGACGGGGTCGCCACCGATTCTGAAATAGTACAAATTACAGTTAACGAAGTTGGTAACCAGGCGCCAATTCTTACTGCAATCGGTGCAAAAAACGTAGGCGAAGGTGCAAATCTGAACTTTGGGGTTACAGCTTCGGATGCTGATGCCACAACGCCTAATCTTAGTACTTCCGCTCTTCCTGCAGGAGCAACATTTGTAGACAGCCTCAACGGCAGCGGATCTTTTGACTGGTCTCCGGATTTCACTCAAAGCGGGAGCTATAGTATAACTTTTTATGCCTCCGATGGTCCCTTAACCGACAGCGAAGTTGTAACCATTACGGTCAACGATGCCGGCAACCAGTTGCCTCTGCTGACGGCTATCGGAAGCCAGACCACAATTGAAGGAACTAATCTGAGCTTTGGTCTGTCGGCTGCAGATGTTGACGGCCCTTCGCCGGTATTAACAACTTCGGTTCTTCCAATAGGCGCAACGTTTGTCGATAATGGAGATGGCACCGGCAATTTTGACTGGACTCCTGGCTTTACTCAAAGCGGCACCTATGGCGTTACATTTTATGCGACCGATGACAGCCTGGCTGTCGATAGTGAAGTTGTTACTATCTCAGTTAACGAAGCCGGCAATCAGTCGCCAGTACTGGCAACAATTGGAAGTAAGAGTGTTACCGAAGGCGCCAATCTTAGTTTTAGTGTTTCAGCGGTTGACCCCGACAGCACTACTTCAGCTTTAAGTACCTCGACACTGCCCTCAGGCGCTGTCTTTATAGATAGCGGCAACGGCAGCGCCTCTTTTAGCTGGACACCAGACTTTACTCAATCTGGTAGTTACTTTGTAATTTTCTATGCCACCGACGGCATAGCTACAGATAGTGAGATTGTATCATTTACAGTCAACGAATCAGGCAACCAGGCACCGGAACTGACTGCGATCGGCTCCAAGTCAGTAACCGAAGGAATTAACTTAAACTTTGTAGTCGCAGCCACTGACCCCGATGGCACCACGCCAGGGTTTAGTGCGGTGAGCTTACCGGCCGGTGCTACATTTATAGACAACGGTGATGGTACAGCCGCCTTCGACTGGACACCAAGTTTTGTGCAGTCTGGCGTTTACAACGTAACATTTCTGACAACTGATGGAGCCCTGAGCGACTCCGAAATCGTCACCATAACAGTCAACGAAGCCGGCAACCAGAACCCGGTACTGGCTACCATCGGCTCACAGACAACCACCGAAGGTTCAAATCTTAACTTCTCTGTTTCAGCCACAGATGTTGACGGCGCCACACCTTCACTTTCGACTTCAAGCTTACCAACCGGTGCGGTCTTCGTAGACAACGGCGACGGCTCAGGAACATTTGACTGGACACCGGACTTTACCCAGAGTGGTTCTTACTTTGTAATTTTTTATGCTTCAGATGGTATTTCAAGTGATAGTGAAATAGTTTCCATCACAGTCGGTGAAGCCGGCAATCAGCCGCCGGTATTGGCAGCTATCGGCTCCAAGTCAGTTATTGAAGGCAACATCTTAAATTTTGGAACATCAGCCACAGATGCCGACGGTACCACACCGGTACTATCAACTTCGGCCCTTCCTGCGGGTGCGACATTTATAGACAACGGTAATGGCAGCGGCAGCTTTAGCTGGACACCGGACTTTACCCAGGCCGGGGGCTATAGTATAACTTTCTATGCCACTGATGGTTTCCTGACCGACAGCGAAGTGGTTATTATTACCGTTATCGAAGCCGGCAACCAGGCGCCAATACTTACGGCTATCGGCGCGCAGTCAGTCAACGAGGGAATAAATTTAGCATTTGTAATAAGCGCTTCTGATCCGGACAGCACCATCCTGGCACTTTCGACTTCAGCCTTACCGACCGGTGCTACTTTTGTAGATAATGGTGACGGCTCAGGCTCCTTTGACTGGACACCGGACTTTACCCAGGCCGGAACTTATTCGGTAACTTTCCGTGCCACCGACGGTCTGGCCACTGACAGCGAAGTTGTAAGCATAACCGTCAACGAAGCCGGTAACCAGACGCCTGTTTTAGCTGCTATCGGAGCTAAGAGTACCAGCGAGAATGTCCTGCTTGCCTTTGCAATCTCAGCCACCGATGCCGATGGTACTTTCCCGACTCTGACAACCAGTACTTTACCAACTGGGGCAGTCTTTACCGATAACGGTAACGGCACGGGCAGCTTTGACTGGACTCCGACCTTTACTCAAGCGGGTTTATACAGTGTAACATTCATTGCTTCCGACACTCTGGTCGCCGACAGTGAAACTGTCAGCATTATCGTAGGTGAAGCCGGTAACCAGTCGCCGATACTTAGCTCAATCGGTTCACAGAGCAGCAGTGAGAACGTCAATCTGACTTTTGCAGTTTCTGCCACCGACCCCGACGGCACCACCCCGGTTTTAACGGCGCTTAATCTGCCTTCAGGCGCGACATTTACCGACAACGGCAACGGCAGCGGATCATTTGACTGGACTCCCGACTTTACCCAGGCCGGAACTTATCAGGTAACTTTCCGCGCTTCTGACGGCGTCCTCTCTGATTCCGAAATTGTCGCCGTTACAATTTTTGAAGCAGGTAACCAGTCGCCGGTCTTAGCTTCAATCGGAGCACAGTCAGTTACCGAAGGTAATAATCTTAATTTTGTCACAACTGCTACTGACCCGGATGGCACTGTCCCCAGTTTTAATTCGACCACTCTGCCTGCAGGCGCCGGCTATACTGATAACGGAGACGGCTCGGCGACTTTTGACTGGACACCGGATTTCACTCAGAGCGGAATTTACAGTATTACTTTCTACGCTACCGACGGCTCACTGACTGACAGCGAAGTGGTCACCATCACCGTCGACGAAGCCGGCAACCAGGCGCCAACCCTGGCTGCTATTGGTTCTAAGGGCACCACCGAAAATGTCAATCTTTCGTTTGCTGTCTCAGCTTCAGACCCCGACGGTACCATCCCGGTACTTTCAACTTCCAGCCTGCCTTCAGGCGCCACCTTTACAGATAACGCCAACGGCAGCGGATCATTTGACTGGACACCGGATTTCACCCAGAGCGGAACATATTCTGTTACTTTCTATGCTACTGATGGTATAGCCACCGACAGTGAAATCGTCTCAATAACAGTTAACGAAGAAGGCAACCAGGCGCCGGTGCTGGCTACTATCGGCGCTCAGACCACCACCGAAAATATCAATTTAAGCTTCGCGGTCTCAGCCGTTGACCCTGACGCTACCACTCCCGTCCTGACAACTTCCACACTGCCCTCAGGCGCCAGCTTCACCGACAACGGCAACGGCAGCGGATCTTTTGACTGGACCCCGACTTTTATTCAGAGCGGCAGCTACTTTGTTATCTTCTATGCCTCAGACGGCGTCGCCTCTGACAGTGAAATTGTTTCCATTACAGTCAACGAAGCCGGCAACCAGCCGCCGGTCTTAAGCGCTATCGGAGCTAAAGCGACCACTGAAGGAATAAATCTTAACTTTGTCGCCATCGCCTCCGATGCCGACAGCACCATCCCGGTACTGACAACTTCAAGCTTACCGACAGGCGCAACTTTCATAGACAACGGTGACGGCACCGCATCTTTTGACTGGACCCCAAACTTCATTCAAAGCGGGACATATAATGTCATCTTTTACGCGTCCGACGGACTAGCCACAGATAGCGAAGTGGTCACTGTCACAGTGACAGAAGCCGGCAACCAGGCGCCGCTGCTCAGCGCTATCGGAGCTAAAGCGACCACCGAAGGCATAAATCTTAACTTTGTTGTTGCAGCTTCCGATGCCGACAGCACCATCCCGGTACTGTCAACTTCAAGCTTACCTTCAGGCGCCACTTTCACCGACAACGGTAACGGCACCGCTGACTTCGACTGGACCCCGCTGTTTACTCAAAGCGGGACGTACAGCGTTACTTTTTATGCCACCGACGGACTCTTAACCGACTCGGAAGTCGTCAACATTACCATCAACGAAGCCGGCAACCAGATCCCGGTCTTAAGCTCAATCGGCGCCCGCACAACCACCGAAGGCGTCAGTCTCAATTTTAATGTCTCAGCCACTGATGCCGACAGCCTGATACCGCTGCTTTCAACTTCAGCGCTGCCATCAGGCGCAACATTCACCGACAACGGTGACGGCACCGGAACTTTCGACTGGACCCCGACCTTTACCCAGGCCAACTCTTACTTTGTCATCTTCATTGCCTCTGACGGCATAGCCGCTGACAGTGAAATCGTTTCGATCACAGTCAACGAAGCCGGCAACCAATCACCGCTGCTGGCTGCCATCGGAGCCAAGTCAACAGCAGAAGGCAATGCTCTTAACTTTGATATCGCCGCTTCCGACCCCGACGGCACCACCCCCACTCTGTCAGCTTTAACCCTGCCAGCCGGTGCGACATTTACCGACAACGGCAACGGCTCAGGCTCCTTTGAGTGGATTCCAAACTTTACTCAAGCCGGAATCTACAGCGTTACTTTCATAGCCGCTGACGGCTCACTGGCCGACAGCGAAGTGGTCACTATTACAGTCAATGAAGCCGGCAACCAGACACCGCTCTTAAGCTCAATCGGCTCAAAAGGAATCACCGAAGGCGTAAATCTTAATTTCAGCATAAGCGCCACCGACGCCGACGCTACTATCCCGACTTTGTCAACTTCGGCACTGCCAGCCGGCGCTACCTTTGTTGACAACGGCGACGGCACCGCTGACTTCGACTGGACCCCAAACTTTACTCAGAGCGGGACGTATAACGTCACTTTTTATGCGTCTGACGGCGTACTCTCAGATAGCGAAGTAGTTACCATCACAGTCAATGACGCCGGTAACCAGCGTCCGCTCTTAAGCGCTATCGGCGCCCAGAGTTCGACTGAAGGTCTGCTTTTGACCTTTGCTGCTGCCGCCACCGACCCCGACGGCACCACCCCTTCAATAAATACCGGCACACTACCTTCAGGCGCAATATTCACCGACAACGGCGACGGCAGCGGAACTTTCAGCTGGACGACCACCTTCACGCAGGCCGGCATTTATAACATTCTTTTCATTGCCGCCGACGGCGTGCTCTCTGATTCAGAAACTGTTCAGATTACAATACTCGAATCAGGTAACCAGACACCAGTTCTTAGCTCAATCGGTGCAAAATTTGTTAACGAAGGCGCCAACCTTAACTTCTCTATCACGGCCACCGACCCTGACGGCACTACCCCCAGCTTCAGCAATTCAGTGCTGCCTGCAGGCGTCACCTTTACCGACAACGGCGACGGCAGCGCCACCTTTGACTGGACACCCGACTTTACCCAGGCCGGCAGTTACAATATAACTTTCCGGGCCTCCGACGGCGCCCTGACCGACTCAGAAGTCGTCACCATAACAGTCACCGAATCCGGCAACCAGGCACCGCTGCTGACTCTTATAGGAGCTAAGTCTGTCACCGAAGGACTTAACTTAAACTTCTCTGTTTCAGCTTCAGACCCCGATGCTACCATACCTGCTCTGAGCACTACCAATCTGCCAACCGGCGCTAGTTTTGTTGACAACGGCGACGGCTCAGCCACCTTCGACTGGACTCCAGACTTTACCCAGAGCGGGACCTATAACGTCACCTTCATTGCCTCCGACGGACTCTTAGCCGACAGCGAAGTGGTCACCATCTCAGTCTCAGAAACCGGCAACCAGATCCCGCAGCTCTCAGCCATCGGACCGCAGGCAACCACCGAAGATATAAACTTAAGCTTCTCTGTCACCGCCACCGACCCCGACGGTACCATCCCGACTCTGTTGACCTCGACACTGCCCTCTGGCGCAATATTCACCGACAACGGTGACGGCTCAGGTAACTTCAGCTGGACACCCGACTTTACCCAGAGCGGCACCTATAACGTCACCTTCTATGCC
>JADFLZ010000264.1 GCA_022564135.1 Candidatus Zixiibacteriota bacterium | reverse complement strand
GAAGAAAGCGATGTTAACGGAGATGGCGATTCAGCCGACATCCTTGATTTGACCTACCTGGTGGATTTCATTTTCCGCGGCGGACCACCTCTTGGGCCGTGCTATAACTGACTTGTAATTGAATTGACTGCAGACGTGCCCTTTGCAGATTTGATTTTGCAGCGGGTTATGCCGCCGAATTATCGATAATCCAGTTGCGAAACTCGTCTCGTAGAGCCCGGTTTAGGCAGGTAGGCTTGATTCCACTGACGCTAATATAACCCCCCTAACTGTCGATTAATATAATTGCAGAAGAAAGCTATAGCTTATGGCTGAAAAAAGAAAACAAGTTCGCAAAATACCTCAGTTCTTCGTAGGGGTCTATGATAATGATCAGACCAAAAGTGTTGGTCGTGTTGCCAATATTAGTAGTGGTGGTCTGATGGTTATTGGCAAATACGAGCTTACCAGATACGCCAATTATAAAATAAGCATGGACTTACCCTATGCCATCAAAGAGAAATCACAAGTCTTTTTTGAGGCGCAGTGCCGGTGGTGCGAAAGAGGCGGCCGAACAAAGTTATACTCCAGCGGTCTGGAAATTACAAATATCTCTTCAGAAAATTCAGAGATTCTTGCAGAATTTCTTGAAGACCCACAAATAGTCGACGAATCCGGAGTGTCAAATATTTCGGTCATCATTGAAGCCGACGCCTGACTGCAAGAATTCCAGATAGGTTTAAATCATTAATTTCTAAGAACGGTTTTCAATTATTTCAGAGGTACCAAAGATCCGCCAGAGCCAGTCCAGTCCATTAGAAAACCACGCACATTGGTCGCTTGGTAGCCATGCTTTTGAAGAAAACCTACGGCAAAGGCAGACCTTTGGCCGCTGCGGCAATGCACATATATATGACGGTCTTTAGGAAGTTCATTTAATCTTGTAAGAAGGCGGGTGTAGGCAATATGGCAGGCGCCGTCTATCATGCCTTCTTCTTTTAACTCAGAAGCATTTCTGACATCCAGCACCAGCGAATTATCTGATGCTAACGACTTATAAAGTTCTGACATATGTATTTCAGCAGCTTTCTCTAAAGTTCCTCCGTCTGCTGCAAACTCTCCTAACTGTTCAGGTGTAGTAAAGCATTCTATATTATCAACACCAATTTTTGTAAGAGCAGTTACAGCAGAGTTGAGCCAATTTTCGGGCACAATCAGACAGACAGAAGAGCCATCCTCTAAGTAGGAGCCGGTGACCGTTTCAAAGCGGTCGCTAAGCGGAGCGAACAAGGCGCCTTTTAGATGTCCCCGCATATAGTCCTGCCATTCGCGCGTATCTACTATTACGGAATTTTCGGACTTAGCCTGTTCAATTATTTCTCCGGGAGAGATTTGTCTGGGCTGTGGGAGTTCGTTTAAGATTGCCGGACCATTCTTGTTTTCTATTTTCATCCGGCCAAAATAGTATGGTGGTTCCGGCTGACCGTCGAGAATCATTTCAACAAATTGTTTTTTATCGGAAGCCGCCAGTATCGCAGCATTGTAGTTTAACTCCTGTTCTACCGATGTCATCGGAGCCGCTCCCATAGACTTTCCGCAGGCGCTGCCGGCGCCATGGCCCGGCCAAATCATTAGCTCTGGAGAGATTTTCTTAAATTTTTGAATAGATTCATAAAGATGCTCAGCAGCATCACGCATGGTACCAACTTGACCGGCAGCTGTCTCCAGCAGATCCGGACGACCAACATCACCAACTAAAACAAAGTCACCCGAAACAATTCCCTGCTCTTTCATCTGGCCGTTTTCTAATTCCGAAACGATAAATATTGTATGCTCCGGAGTGTGACCGGGCGTATGCTTCACCTCAAAAGAAATCTGTCCGACCGAAAATTTATCACCATCTTTTACCAGCTGATAATTATAATTACTGCCTGATAACCATTCGAATTTCCAGTCATCGTTCCCTTCATCGGATGCATAAATTTTGACACCGGTTTCAGCAAACTGCCTTAAACCGGATATATAGTCAGCGTGAATATGAGTATCGGCGGCAGCCACTATTTTAATTCCGTTTTGTTCGGCAATGGCAAGATACTTTTCAATATCTCTCTGGGGGTCAAATATTATGGCCTGGCCGGCTTCTTTGTCTCCGATAAGGTAGGCGTACTGGGCCAGTCCCGGATCTTTTATCTGTTTAAAAAACATTTGTTTCCCTTTAGAAAGTTCAATTGAAAAATTATACTAATCCACAGTAAAAGTTGCCTGAACAGAGTGGCTATGTCAAGAGTCAAGAGCTTTTGCCTTTCAGAAATAATCAGGCTATATTCGTAATAGCGAAAGCGCTTATTTGATGGATAAGAAACTTTACAGATCATCAGAACACTATGTTCTCGGCGGAGTTTGCGGCGGCATAGCCGAATATTTTGATACCAGCCCGACTTTGGTTCGCATAATAGCAGTAATTCTTTCCCTGCTGCCCGGAATAGGAATAATCAGTTATATCATTGCCTGGATCTTGATTCCCAGACGCCCTTGAACCGATCGTCCTGGCTGCGGGCTCGGGATAAAGCTTCCTGTTTTTTTAGATAATTTGTTTCAGACTGAAACGAATGAATTTGATTCATCCCACCATCTAAGCATTTCGTCATTCTGAATATTCTTTTCCTGGAACATTTCGTTTCAGTTGTCAGTAGCAGGCAGGTATTGCCGATAATATCACAATCAGGAAGCAGCATGGCAAAACAAACAGTTATTTATGGAAATATAGTCTCCGACGACGATCGCCGGAAAATCAGCAGCAAACACCCCGATAAAATAGATAAAATCCTCTGGCTGGATAAACAGGAGATGTTTCAGAAACCGGCCGACGGCGCCATTGTAATAGTAGACCTTGATGACCCCAAATTCGCCTCGCCGGATTTTCTTGTCTCGATTGCAACAGCGGGTGAAAATGTAAAAATTATCGGTAAGTCCGACGAACTTAATCTTGACGATTCCCTGAGAGTAGCCAAGATGGGCGTTTCTGAGATTCTTTCGGCCAATGAATGCCTCGAAAGACTGCATCGATTTTTGACAGAGCTTGAAGAGCATAAAATTTCTGACGTTCCCAAAGAATCAAAGTATGGCGCCTCGGCTTTGATAGGCGTGTCGCCTGCCATGAAAGAAATTCGCAAGACTCTGGAGCTGCTTGCTGAAGTAGATTATCCCAGTGTCTTGATTCTTGGAAGCACCGGGACCGGCAAGGGTCTCATTGCTAAAATTCTACATAATACCGGCTGCAGAAGCAGTGAAAACATGGTAGAGGTCAACTGTTCGGCCATTCCGGATGATCTTTTTGAGTCAGAGCTTTTCGGCTATGTTAAAGGAGCCTTTACAGACGCCAAGCATGACAAAATAGGACTATTCGAATACGCCCAGAATGGAACTCTGTTTCTTGACGAAATAGGCAACCTCTCACCATCTGCACAGGCCAAACTCTTAAAAATAGTTGAAGAGAAAAAGCTCAGGCGGGTTGGCGATGTTAGCGAAACAGACATAAATGTCCGGATTGTAGCAGCCACCAACTCTAACCTGCAGCAGGCAATCAAAGACGGCAAGTTCCGGGAAGACCTGTTTTACCGGTTGAATCTGCTTACCATAGAACTTCCCCCATTAATGGACCGTCCCGAAGATATACCGGTAGTTGCAGAGCACTACGTTCAGTTCTATTCTTTATTATATGGCAAAGAGAATTTGTCTGTTTCGGATTCAGCTCTTTCGGCGATGAAGGAGTACCACTGGCCTGGTAACGTACGGGAGCTCTGCAATGTAATAGAAAGAACCGTCTTGCTCAGCAAAGCCGGCCCCATAACCGCTGATACAATTAATAGCGCCCTTGCTAACAAGAGAGTAACTCCCGCCGATCGTGGACAGTTGATTATTGACCTGCCGGGACATGGCAAGTCACTTAAGGATATCGTAAAACAGGTTGTTATCGAAGTATTGAACATGTTCAACTGGAATAAGTCCGAGACAGCCAGGTATCTGGGTATTTCTCGTCCCAGACTCAGAAGAATCATGAACGACTCCAAAATCACCAAAGACAGGCGAGAACTGTAACATTGGCACAACAGTTTCCAGCCCAGTAAATCTTCCCTAATTTCCTATCTTTCACAAGCTTCGCAGCGAAC
>JADFLZ010000263.1 GCA_022564135.1 Candidatus Zixiibacteriota bacterium | reverse complement strand
TGGAGGGTTTCAGTCCGTCGCGGTTATCCGGCAGAGCGCGGTTGGTGATAACGGACATGGAGTAGTCCAGATATGAGGATTTCATCTCCTCTTCTAAGAAAATAATTTCTATTTTTTCACGCTCAATGGCCATTTTTGATCCTTATATCATCGCCTAAAAGTTATCAATATCGAGCTAATACTACGCAAAAAAGCAGATTAAATCAATCAAAAACAGCGCCGCCGCTTCTCTGTAAGCTGTTAATTTAGACGATGTTACAAACTATTTTAAGGCTGATTTTATGAGCGACTGTTTTAATAGTGAATGCTCTAGGAATTTTTGCGTACAATAAGAATATGATAAAAGCAAAACGGAAATCTGTGATATTGATTGTCTTTTCTCTCCTGACGCTTGTGATGCTTAATTCAAGGAGTTTTTCCGAGGACAAAATTATTGTTATCGACCTGGCTAAATTGGATGGTGACTGGAAAGGTTCAGGCAGTTACCTGGTGCCGTTTACAACCATGACTGCTTCAATGGATGGAACGGCCAGGTTTATTTACGACAGTTCCGGAGGTTACCTCCGGACATTTTTAACAGCCGATAATATTCTTTTCGGATATTCCGATTCGGGACATTTGCAAATTAATCCAGCGGGAGACTCGGCCGTTTGGGAATTGTGGAACAGCTGGGGGTATCATTTTAAGTACAGAGGAACTGTAAAGGGAAAGACGATTTCTGGCAGCCGTCAAAAGGGAAAACTCAAATACGATGTTTATGTAGAAATTGTTAATTATGACAGTATCAGCTGCCGTTTGATATTGACTGATGAAAAGGGAGAGTCAAGTGAGCAGGCTAGCTGTAGTTTTGTACGGGTAGTTAAAGAGTAGCCGGAATTATTTCTTGAGGCTGTCTGAATCGAAAGTCCAGTGCCATGATTCCCAGGGAATTAAGCCGGTGGTATCTTCGGGATAGGTTTCATGAAAACCAAAATCGCCGGCATTTGTTTTTAGCCAGAGATATTCTTTGGTCTTAGCAAACATCGCTTCGCTGGGCACAAAATCTACCGCCAGACCGCTGTGGTGCTGAGAGTAGCCGGGCGGGGCTACGAAATTAATAACTTTTTGGTATTCTTCCCCGGCTTCTAACCGGTTTTTTATAATTCGTTTTTGAAAACCAACTGACCTGAAGCCGGAATCTATAATTAAAAAGACGCTGTCTTTTCTGGCTTGCGTTGACATCAGCAAAAGCGCCTCTTTTGTTTCTGGCAGAACGTAAATTCGATAAGATTCAAAAGTCAAAGAGTCCGGCAGCTTAGTCAGTTTTTCAGGGTCGGCCAGATCGAGTGAGTCTAATTTTTTACCGCACCATCTTTCAGGCAGAACATATTCTACAGAGTCTATGACAATTTTTTCGCGGCAGTCTTCGCAGTTAGTTGAAAAAGGAATTAAGCCGGCCAGTATAAATAACAGCAACGATGATTTAAAGAAATTTTTTATAGCTCGGTGCCTCGATTTATCAATTACAAACAGGTCGGTCCCGGACCGCCTCTGAAAACGTAATCAACTATATAGGTTAAATCAAGAAGGTTGGCTATGCCGCCGGAGCCGTCGACATCGGCAGCCAGTTCATTGGCCGGCGGAGGACCTCCCCTGAAAATGAAATCTACCAGAAAGGTCAATTCCAAAATCCCCTGAAACTGGCCGTTGTTATCGATATCACCGCAGAGCCAGAAAGTGGGAATCAGCTCAGCATTTACGACAGTTGCACTATCAGCTGAAACAGAAACAGCCGTTATTAGCAAAGTATCATAACCCTCGGCGTAAAACTGCAGCGAATATGTGCCCGGCCTGAGCATGCGGTAGTAGTCACCTATATCCGGGTCGCTGAAAACTCTGGACGAGGCCGCATCGCGACCAATGACAGTAACTGTGGCGGCAAGCGGATTTCCTGTGGCAGAATCTGTAACAATGCCACTGATGCCATAGTTGGCCTGCCGGAGCCAGTCAAAAAGAGAGACACGGTTGTACTCCCAATGAGCAGGCAACAACGCCGGATTAAGAAGTTTCGTGTTGGAAATTTCAATAGTAATTTCGCGGGAACCATGGAAATAATTCATATAGTCCTGTCGGCCGCCGAAAATCGGGTACCAGTCCCAGCCGTTGGTGATGCCGTTATTGAGCAGAGTCATATATCCGAAGGGACTATAGGCTTGAGCCGAGTCAGCGTACTGCCTGCTGACGCTGATATACCAGAGATCATCGGGGTGTCGCGTAAACCAGGTATCCCAGGGGTAGTTGATGACTTCGGCGCCGCCGTGGAAATTGCCGGAGATTACCCAGTTTTGCTTTTCAGCTATATTCATCATGGCCACAGTTTCTGCCTGCCAGCTCTTGCCGTCGGGGTGGTCGCCTTCGTCGGGGTCGGGGAAATTACGATTAAGATCTACAAAGTTTGAGTTGCCGCGAATGGCACCGGCTACAGTAGAATCACTAATGCGATAAGCGCCGTCGGGATTAGCCAGCGGGTTTATCCAGATTTCCATGTTGTCTACCATGGCTGTTATTTCGGGGTCTGTGCCGTAAGTAGTCAGGATGGAGTCGATCATCCTGAGCATCAGCACGTAACCACATAATTCATTGCCGTGCATGGAACTTGAGAACATGACTTCCGGCTCGGCTTCCTGGCTGTGGACATTGTCTGAAATTTTTACAAATAAAATTTCCCGACCCAGTTCAGAATAACCGGCCACTATGGTTGTGCAGAGATTGGGATAGAGTGAGTCAAATTTGTACATCATCGAAACGTAGTCAGTATAGCTGGGGTAAACATCCCAGCTGGTTATTTCGGCCTGAGTCTTAGCCATTTTAATGTTGGCAAATTTAGAAGGATGCTCCAGCAGTTCTACCTGGTAACCGGCCGCAATGGCTATGTTAAAGTCTGCAATAGTTCCAAAAGCATAAACAGTATCGTTTTTATAGTCGTCGATTGAAACCAGGCGCGTTATTTCGAGAAGTTCCGATCTGTTTTCTACTTGAAAACGGAAATATAACTCTTCTGCTTCTGCTTGATTTGACAGAACCGATAGAGAGATGAGAATAAGAAGCTTCAGAGTTTTCAGGGTTTGCTTTCTCCTATTGACATACAGGGGGCGGGCCTGATCTGAAAACGAAGTCGACTATATAGGTTAAATCGAGTATGTTGGCGATGCCGCCGGAACCGTTAATATCTGCCGCAAACTCGTTTTCCGGCGCGGGGCCGCTGCGGAAGATATAATCTACCAGATATGTCAATTCCAGAATTCCCTGAAACTCTCCGTTATTGTCAACATCACCACAGACGAACGGCGGATTGCCGGTTACTGTCAATTCGGCCGGAACATTCCAGGGATTATTTGACATATTCGGGTCATTGGTCTCAATGATAATGGTGGCGCCATAGGTAGAATCCTGCAGGTCGCCGGAGATAAATTTTGCCACTATTGTGTCCGCAGCACCGGGGTCAACAGTTCCTGAATTTTTGTCCAGCGCCAGCCACTGAAACGGAGTCGAGAATTCAACTGCTAGGCTGTCTTTGGCATAAGCCGTCAGGTAAGCTACTTCCAGTCCGTCTGTACCGTCGCTATTCTCAATACCAATTGTAGATGAACTTACATCGAAACCGGACGCAACTGACAAATACTGGAATTTGATTTTCCCATCTGGATATAGTATAATTTCCGCATTAATAATATCACCGGCACTCGCATTAAATTCGGGATAATCTACAAATTGAATTACACACCGGTTGCCGGTTGTATCAATGTAAACATGAGCACCCGGGTTGGCTCCATCAACGGGATTAAGGTCGTCCCACATCCAGGCCAGCAAATTGTTGGGTGTGCCAATGTTCGGGATGGAAACATTGGAGAATATCTGCATATTTCCGGATGAAAAACCCAAGAGGCCGTTGGAACCGATGTAGATCTGGTTGAAAGTATCTCCATAGTATGGAAAGTTCATGCCGATATTATACGGACCGCCAAAGTTGTCGTCAGATAAATCGCCGACTATATCTGTGCCTGTCGCCGAGACATCTATCCAGTCAAATACAGGGCCCCCCGGTTCATCAGAATCAATCCAGACGTAGCCGAATAGATCCGGCCCACCGGCGTCTTTTTCTACCGGGAAACCAGTGCGAGGATCACTTGATCCCTTTACATTTACAT
>JADFLZ010000262.1 GCA_022564135.1 Candidatus Zixiibacteriota bacterium | reverse complement strand
GTTGACGGCGTTAAGGACACGGGGACGGTTAAGGGTGATGTAGGTAATGCGTCCATCCCGTTTGTACTTCACGGTATCCAGGGGCATGGTGAGCCTCCACAGCTAGTCAACCTTTATTATGCCCCAGCCTTTTGGGCAAATCAAAGAGGTTAGTGCCACTTTAGCCTTGCTGTAACCAAACAGATGTTCTATATTCTTGAGATGCGTTGATTGGAGTATGAGGAAGGATTATGGAGAGATGAGAGAGCGAAGAGGTGAACCGCTGATCGATACCAGGCCTGAGGAGTATCCCTATCGAGACGACGGATGTGAGATATCGCCGTCGTGTCTTAGGTGTCCTCTGCCTCAGTGTAAGTATGACGATCCTCGCTGGTTTTTGCAGGAGCGCCGCAGGGAGCGGGACCGGTTGGTCCTGGAGACGAAGGAACGGGAGCGCCTTTCGGTGGATGACGTGGCCCACAAGTTCGCCCTGAGCCAGCGCACCGTATTTCGAATTCTTAGGAGGGCCTCTGATGGAGAGCTTGAGCCTGCCTCAGCATGTGGCACGAAGGGAGCCGGAGCGGCTTCGAGCCTATCGCGAAACCTGGACTTCTATAGCGGCCTTCAGTGGCAGGGTAGGCCGCGGCGAGGCGAAAGACGCCTCACCTTTAACTATGTCAAGGTATTGCTGGAGAAGGTTACCTCATACCTGAGCTCCGGCACGTCCTTTACCATTGAGCCGCTGGAGCCCAGCGAGGAAGGACGGCGTAGGGCTCGGGAGGCCGAGGTTGCGGTCCGCCAGATAAACGAAGACAACGTCCTTGAGGAGCTGGACCTGGAGACGGAGCTGGACGCCTCGGTCCTGGGAGACGGTTGATATAAGGTGACCTGGGACCCCAAAGCCGAGCGGGTGAGGGTTACTTCACCGGACGTTCAGGGGGTTCACGCTTGGTGGGTGGGCGACGACCCTTCCAGCGTGTGGCGTGTGGCCAGCGGTTACCGGATCTCCGCGGAGGACGCCGAATCTCTGTACAATCTGACGCCGGAAGGCCGGGACAAAGAGGTGACGGTGCTGGTGCTGGACCTCAACGAAGACGAGGCCGACAAGCTACTGCTGACGCTGGACCCGCTCGCCGGCATGGCGGGCGCCGACGAGGGCGCGCTACGGGCGCTGCTCGCGACGGTGCAGACCGAGGACGCGGCGGTGGCGAAGCTGCTGGAGGGCATCAGCGAGGCGGCCGACCACTTCGACATAGACGGCACGGGGATGCCCACCCTTGCGGATGGGGGCCGCGCGCCCTTCCAGCAAATGACTTTCACCCTTGCAGATAATCAGGCAGAGGAAATAAAGAAAGCACTTGGATTTGCTAAGTCTATCGAGGTGGAAACATTCGGGAATGAGAACAGTAACGGAAACGCTTTATATGGAATCGTGAAACAATGGGCCGAGCAAAAGAAATAAGGCTAAAGGTCATCACTTCCAAGATCGCAAATGAGTTTATCAGGCGCGTTCACTATAGCGGGAAGGTTGTACCTAATTCTCAATTACATTTTGGGGCGTTCCTGGATGGTTGTTTGCACGGAGTTATGAGTTATGGGCCTTGCATGAAAAAAGATGGTAGAATTACTCTTGTAAACAATACTTCATGGAATGGGTTTATTGAGTTAAACAGGATGGCTTTTGATGATTATCTTCCAAGGAATTCAGAGAGCAGGTGCATTTCCGTATCCTTAAAGTTATTAAGGGAAAGGGCGAAACATATATAGAGGCACCGTCCAGTTCCGGCTTGTTCGAGGAATTTGTGATGGCGTTCATTTCGGCGTGGCAGACATAGGGATATTTCGTATCCAGATAGTCGCCTTTTCTGTCCCAGGGGAGTAGGTCATCGGAGCAGCCGGCCGGAAAGCCGTTGTAGCCGATACCGATAATGCGCTTTTTGGAATTGACAATACAGGCGCCCACCTGAGTACCGGGGTCTTTGGAACGGTGGGCCGAGAGCTGGGCTACGCCCATGAAATAGTCATCCCAGCTGATATAGTCGGTGCGTTTTTTCTGCATAGGTGGCAGGATAAGGGATTTGGGGAGTAATGGAAAGTGATTTTGACAAAGCCACACTTCGACCCTTCGGCCACGCTCAGGACAAGTGCATGCTCAGTATGACTAATCGACTCAGCTGTCTCTTCGGATATGCTCAATATAGTCTGCGATACGATCAGCGCGCTCTTTACCGTGCAAGCGCTCTATCACATACAAACTGGCATCGATTCCCGAAGATACTCCGGCCGCACAAATAATTTTGCCGTTATCTACATAGCGTTTATCCCGTCTGACTTTAGATTTGGATGCGAACTTTTCGAGGTTGTCCAGTTCACTATGATGAGTTGTCGTTTCCAGTCCGTCCAGCAATCCTGTACGGGCTAAGACGTAAGATCCGGTGCAGACGGATAAAATTATTTCAGCTTCTTTCTCTCTTTCAATAATGAAGCTGATAACAGACTTGTTTCTTAAGAGTGTGCGGGTACCATCGCCTCCGGGGATAACCAGTATATCGAATTTGGGACAGTGATCCAGTAAATAATCAGCTGTCACTTTCATGGCGCCAGTTCCGGTAATAACTTGCACAGAGTTTGGCGCAACGGTGAAGACTTCGAAATGATCTCTATCGGATGCAAATACTTCATAGGGACCGGCGAAATCCAAAATTTCTACGCCGCTGAAAATCATTATGGCTACTTTTCTTATCATGACGTTTATGGTAGCAAATGTCAGAGTGCTGACCAAGATAATTGATTTAGCGAAAGGCTAATTTTTGATACTTACGATTTTAAGTGAAAAAAAGGGGCAGCTGAGGAACTCAGCTGCCCCAAAATACTAAGTCAATAATCTAGGCCGGTTTGGTGACGCTTCTTAATTCTTCTTCAGTCAATTGACGAAATGACCATTTGTAACCGTAGTAGACAGCGATCCCGTAAAAGAGAATGTCCATAGGTGCAAATGACTCAACCAATATTTCCAAAGCAATCGAGAAATCCAGCGAGCCGACCACATCCATAAACGGCACAGCCTCGGCTTCGGCGTAAAAAATACAAGCTGTCAGGACGTTTCCTAAAAGACAGCCAACCAGCGACAGGCCGCCGCCGATAATGCCGTAGACCTGGTCAACACCCTGTCCCAGATAGCGAACGGCATAGCCGACCAGAAAACCGACACCTATGGCCATGAAGCCAATCTGGAATTCTGTAACGGCGGTTATTATTGCCCAAATCGAGGCTCCGGCCAAAGCGGCTAAAAAGCCGCCCAGAATGCCCATGCTCAGGTTCTGGTTTTCTTCGAGACTGTTCATCAGCATCTGCATTTTCATTTCATCAATTTCCGGCGGGGCAGCCTTTTCGGAAATTTGAGGGTGCGGCGGGACTGGTGAGCTGGTAGAGCTTGAATCAGGTTTTTGAGGTTCGTTTTCCTGGTTGAACATATTTGATTCCTCTCCGGCAGATTACGATCAGACCTGCCTTTATAATAACGAGAATAGACTATTTGTTCTATGTCGGCTCAAATGAGAGACTACGTTAATTTTGAAATAGCAGCTGGAAGACCTGTCAGTCAACTAAATTTCGTGAGTCCCACCCTTCGACTCCTTTGACAAGCTCAGGACGGCGTCCGTTCGGGACCATGGCAGTAAGCAGCGTCGTCGCGAGCGAAGCCGAGAGGTGGGCGACCGCGGCCGTTTTATATACGAGTCGACGTTTTGCGCAAACTATGGTAGGGGCTGAATATATTCAGCCCCTACGAAAAGCATAGATCTGAGAATGGTGCGAGTATTAACTGCTGGATCCCGGATCAAGTCCGGGATGACGAATTTTGCTGATTTCAATTACAGCAACCCACCCTTCGGCTACGCTCAGGACCATGCCATAAATAGTGGGGCACTCATTAGTTTATTGCCACCCTTCGGCTCCCACGGGACTTCGTACGATTCAGAACCTTGTCCACTCAGGACGACTTATGTCCCTACTACTCCGCGACCTTTTTCTGGATGAATCTGTTGATGCCTTCCAGGATGTCTATCGGAATCGGGAATATCAGCGTGGAATTTTTCTCTGAAGCAACTTCTGTAAGAGTTTGCAAATATCTCAGCTGCATTGTCCCGGGGGATTTTGAAATAACTGCAGCGGCTTCACTTAATTTCTGTGCGTCCTCGAATTCACCCTGGGCGTGGATAAT
>JADFLZ010000261.1 GCA_022564135.1 Candidatus Zixiibacteriota bacterium | reverse complement strand
GTACGGGCTGTGAATCTAATGGTTACCTCGGTGGCGTAATCGGAGCGAACTTCTCTGGTTTCTACAGCGCGCCTGATTACCTCAGAAATAAAATCATAAAGATGACGCTCCAGCTGCATGCCTTCTACGGCCACGGCGCTATGGTGGAGAGAGTTTACGGCAAACAGATAAAATTTCTTTTCAACCGCCTGAAGAACATCTCTGCCGCCCAGTGCCAGAATCAATTGCAGCAGCCGGTCTTTGGCCATGACCGCTGTTTCTGATTCTCTTAAATTTTTGGAAACTTCTCTTAAATTGTTGTCAAACAGGAGCAGGGCAAACTCCAGCAGGTGAGTTTTAGAAGGGAAATACTGGAAGAATGAACCTTTGGATATTTTAGCATTGGCACAATACTGGTCAATGGCCATACCGTCGTAACCATATTTGGCAAAAATATGTAAGGCGGCAGAATAGAGCTTTTCCTTTTTAGCGGGCGGCAGCCGCCGGAAAGTTTCGGTAACTACCTTTCTTCGGACCAGCTCGGCTATCAGGTTTTCATCAAGCAATATGGAGTCTTCCTATTGGGCTTATTTCGGGCTTTTATGACTAAACGGTCATAAACAATAAACTTAAGATATATAACCGGCCGAAAAAAGCAAATAGAAATTGACAGGCCTCTCAGACCCGGATATATTCAGTTTCTGTTAAGTTACCAAAGAAATTTCAAAAAGGAGTTTTGTTATATGTCAAAAGTCAGAGTAGCAATTATCGGGGTCGGCAACTGCGCCTCGTCCTTAGTACAGGGAGTAGAATATTATAAGAATGCCAAAGATAATGACCTGGTGCCGGGGTTGATGCATGTCAATCTGGGCGGATATCATGTAAGAGATATTGAGTTTTCGGCGGCGATTGATATCGATAAAAATAAAGTCGGTAAAGATTTGTCTGAGGCCATCTTCACCAAGCCCAACAATACTTTCAAATTTTCAGGCGTGCCAAAATCCGGCATAAAAGTCATGCGCGGCATGACCCATGATGGTCTGGGGTATTATCTTTCGCAAGTTATAGAAAAAGCTCCCGGCGACACCGTTGATATTGTCAAACTCTTAAAAGAAACGCGCACCGATGTTGTCATAAATTATCTGCCGGTTGGTTCCGAAGAGGCCACCAAGTGGTATGTCGAACAAATTCTTGAAGCCGGCTGCGGTTTTGTTAACTGCATTCCGGTTTTTATTGCCAGAGAACAGTACTGGCAAAAACGCTTTGAGAAAAAAGGTCTGCCGATTATCGGCGATGATATCAAGTCGCAGGTCGGTTCAACAATTGCCCACCGGGTTTTGACACGGCTTTTTTATGACCGCGGCGTCAGACTCGACCATACCTATCAACTCAATTTTGGCGGCAACACCGACTTTTTAAATATGCTCGAGCGCTCCCGTTTGGAATCCAAGAAGATTTCCAAAACTAACGCCGTCACCAGCCAGCTGCCTTACGATATGGGCAAAGATAACATTCATATCGGTCCTTCGGATTATGTGCCCTGGCTTTCAGACCGGAAATGGGCCTATATCCGCATGGAAGGGACGACTTTCGGAGATGTGCCTCTTAACCTTGAATTAAAGCTGGAAGTCTGGGACAGCCCCAACTCGGCCGGAGTGGTAATTGACGCTGTCCGCTGCTGCAAGCTGGCTCTTGATAATAATCTGTCCGGAGCGCTGAACGGTCCTTCTTCTTATTTCAAGAAGTCCCCGCCGGTACAGTATACCGACGAAGAGGCCCGAATTTTGACTGAGGAATTCATAACCAGGTATGGCTGGAAAAAGAGTGTCGCTAAAACAACGACTCCTGCTATCAAGCGAACCAAGAAAACAGCCAAAACGGTCTCAGTAAGCAAAAAGACTGCTCCGGCTATGGCCGCCAAAGCTGCCAGGCGCCCCAGACCAAAAAGGATTGTCAGGAAGAAAAAGTAGATTTCCCGACAGTTTAGTTAGATATTGTGACCGGCGATTGAATTGATGTAATCGCCGGTTTTTTATAAAACTTTATTGAAAAATTGCATAGTGAAGAAGCAAAATAAACATAAAGGCCGGCTGATAACTTTTGAGGGGATTGATGGCTGCGGCAAATCAGTGCAAGCCGGAAAAGTTTTTAACTATCTTAAGAAATTAAAAAAAGAAGTTATTTTGCTGCGCGAACCGGGCTCTACACCCGTGGCTGAAAAGCTCCGGAAAATTTTATTAGATAAAAAGTTAGATATTCCGGATTTGACAGAACTTCTTTTATATGAGGCTGCCCGTTCAGAATTAACCGCTTTAAAGATCAGACCTCTTTTAGCTAATGGCGCGGTAGTTCTTTGTGACCGCTTTTACGACAGTACCACTGCTTATCAGGGCTATGGTCGTAAACTAAACATTAAGATGGTCAAATCTCTGCACAAAATAGCTACCGGAAACATCGTACCGGATTTGACATTTGTCTTTGATGTTGATTTAAAAACCGCAGCAAGCAGGCGCGGCAAAAACCCTGACAGGTTAGAGTCACAGTCGCTGGCCTTTCACAAGCGGGTGAGAAGAGGCTTTCAGGAAATAGCCAGAACTGAAAAGCGCCGAGTCAAACTAATAGACAGCTCTCCTTTACCTGATATGATTTTTGAGCAGGTCAAAGCAATTCTAAAAAGAAAACTAAAGCTGACATGAGTAAGAATCAGTCTTATGACAAGAAATCACTTATTCTGACCATTCTATTTATGGCTCTTACGATTTCTATTGCCGGAGGCATGGCAGTTATTGTTATCTCAGACCCGGCCGTGAGACATTCGCAAAGTTTATTAAATGCTGCCAAAATAATTCGCGATGTTTACCCCGATAATGTCAACTGGCAGAGCGCTATGCTTTCGGCCCGTCAGGCAATCTTCGAGCAGCTCGACCCGTTTTCCAGTTACATAAATAAAGAGCAGCTGGACCGGTTTGTAGATGAATTAAGCGGCGGCTATCACGGCATAGGAGTATCGGTGACAGCCGACGAAAAAGGTCTGCTGATAATGACAGTACGCGAGACTGGTCCGGCGGCAGTCGCTGGTATTTTGACCGGTGATATTATTACAAAAGTCGATTCAATCAAACTTGGCGGCTTGTCTTCTACCGAGTCGATAAAAATAGTAAAAGGTGAAGAAGGCACTACTATAACTGCCACAGTTCTAAGACCTGCCAGCGGCGATACTTTGCAGCTTGAGATAGAAAGAAAAAGAATAGATTTTCTTCATGTTCCATACGCCGGTATCAGGCCTGACAGTTTTGTATACGTCAGGCTTTTGGATTTTGATGCCGGTGCCACAGACGACTTAAAAGCCGCTCTCGATTCTCTGATATTAATCAATCCTCAAGCTGTCAAGGGACTGATTCTCGACCTGCGTGATAATCCCGGCGGACTTTTTGAAGAAGCCAGAAAGACTGTTGATCTGTTCTTTGACAAAAATCAATTCATTGTCGGTTCATTTGGCCGGTCCCGCTGGGAAAGCGAAGAGTATTATGCTACTGCAGAAAGCGACCTGCCCGAACTAAAGCTGGCTATTTTAGTTAATAGCGGCTCAGCTTCATCATCGGAGATAGTCGCCGGAGCCCTCAAATATTCCGGTAAAGCACTGATAGTAGGCGATACTACTTTTGGAAAAGGTCTGGTGCAGGGATATTTCAGATTACCGGACGGAGACGGCCTCAGACTGACCATCTCACGTTACTATTTTGAGGGGGGAAAATTCATAAATTCGCCCGATAAAGCAAATGCCAAAAATGACGGCGGCATTATTCCCGACTTATATATTAAATATATAGAAACGAATGCCTTTTATAATGAACTGGAGAGCTCGCTGGTTCTTTTTCGATTTGCTCACAAATATCAGGATGAAATAATCGGAGCTGATAACAGTCCCGGGACCCGCGACAGCTGGGTCGCCAGGCTCAAAGAATTCGCACTGGCCGACGATTTCGATTTTGAATCTGAAACAACAGAAATTGCCAGGTACTTAGAGTCCCAGGCAGCAACGGAAAATATAAAGAGTGTGGCGGCGCTTCTTACAAAAAATTCGCGGCAGGCAGATAAATTATACTTCAAAAAATTTGCAGATTTTATCTGGCTGCGTCTGAGGCAGCTGGCGCTGGAGAGAAAATTCGGCACCTACCGCTCTTACAAAGATGCCTTTGCAGCTGAATATGAACCGATTCAGATT